>NZ_JBPQTX010000084.1:0-24374 GCF_051386555.1 Streptomyces sp. URMC 126 | reverse complement strand
TTTCTCGCGGGGGCTCGCCCCCGCGAGAAACGGGAAGGGGCGGGACAGGGGCAAACCCCCATCCCGCCCCCTAAGGGCGGACCCTTACTCCTCCGAAGCCGCAGCCGCCTTCTTGGCCGGCGCCTTCTTCGCAGCAGTCTTCTTCGTGACCGCCTTCTTCGTCGCCGTCGCCTTCTTGGCGGCCGTCGACTTCGTAGCCGTCTTCTTGGCCGCGGCCTTCTTCGCGGTCGTCGTCTTCTTCGCCGCCGCCTTCTTGGTGGTGGCCTTCTTGGCGGCCGTCTTACGGGCCGTCTTCTTGGCCGGAGCCGCCTCGGGCTCCTCCACCACCGTCTCGGCGGCGTCAGCCGCCTCCGGCGTCTCCGGCGTCACCAGCGCCTCGCCGGTCTCGGCCACCGCGGACGCCTCGACGGCCTCCGGAGCGGCCTCGACCGCCGCGGGAGCGGTGACGACGACCACGGCCGCCTCCGTGGCGCCCGCGGGCGGCCCCGCCGGAGCGGTGACCTTCCGGGTGGCGCGACGGCGCGGACGGGCCGGCGCGGCCGGAGCGGGCTCCGGCTCGACGACGGGCTCGACCTCGGCGACAGGCTCGGCGACGACCTCCGCGACGGGCTCGGCAGCGGCCTCCGCGACCGGCTCGACGACCGGCCCGGCCTCGACGACGCGCTCGGGCGCCGGCTCGACGACCGGCTCCACGACGGCCTCGGCCTCGGCACGCTCCATACGCTCCGCGCGCTCGGCCCGCTCCGCCCGCTTCGGCGCACCGGCCGGAGCCGACGCCTTCCGCGTCGCGCGGCGGCGGCCACGACCACCGCGGGTCGCCGCGGCGGCCTCCGCCTCGGCCGGGCTGGAGAACCACTCGTCCTCGTCCCCGCCGACCGACGGCACCAGCTCCGCCTCGGTCACGGGGGCCGGCTCCAGCTCGGGAGCCTCGGGCGCTTCCAGCGTCTCTTCGGCGGACTCGGCGGACTCGACGGACTCGGCCGTCTCCACGGCCTCAGCGCCCTCGGAAGCCCCGGCAGCACCCTTGCCGCCACCGCGCTTCTTGCCGCGCTTGCCGCCGCCACCGCCCCCGCCGACCGACGTCGGCTGGTCCATGTGGACGATCACGCCACGGCCGTTGCAGTGCACACACGACTCGGAGAAGGACTCCAGCAGCCCCTGCCCGACCCGCTTGCGGGTCATCTGCACCAGACCCAGCGAGGTCACCTCGGCAACCTGGTGCTTCGTCCGGTCCCGGCCCAGGCACTCCAGCAGGCGCCGCAGCACCAGGTCCCGGTTGGACTCCAGCACCATGTCGATGAAGTCGATCACGATGATGCCGCCGAGGTCGCGCAGCCGCAGCTGGCGCACGATCTCCTCGGCCGCCTCCAGGTTGTTCCTGGTGACCGTCTCCTCCAGGTTGCCGCCCTGGCCGGTGAACTTGCCGGTGTTGACGTCGACGACGACCATCGCCTCGGTCCGGTCGATGACGAGCGAACCGCCGCTCGGCAGCCAGACCTTGCGGTCCAGCGCCTTCATCAGCTGCTCGTCGATCCGGTACGTGGCGAAGACGTCGACGTCCGACGTCCACTTCTGCAGCCGGTCGACCAGGTCGGGCGCGACGTGCGAGACGTAGCCGTGGATGGTCTCCCAGGCGCCCTCGCCACTCACGATGACCTTGGAGAAGTCCTCGTTGAAGATGTCGCGGACGACCCGGACGGTCATGTCCGGCTCGCCGTACAGCAGGCTCGGCGAGCTGGTGGAGATCATCTTGGACTTCTTCTGGATGTCCTCCCACTGCGCCTGGAGCCGCTCGACGTCACGGCGCAGCTCGTCCTCGCTCGCGCCCTCGGCCGCGGTGCGCACGATGACGCCCGCGTCCTCGGGGACGATCTTCTTGAGGATCTGCTTCAGGCGCGCCCGCTCGGTGTCGGGCAGCTTGCGGCTGATGCCGGTCATCGAGCCCTCGGGCACATAGACCAGGTAGCGGCCGGGCAGCGAGACCTGGCTGGTCAGGCGGGCGCCCTTGTGGCCGATCGGGTCCTTGGTGACCTGGACGAGCACGGACTGGCCGGACTTCAGCGCGGACTCGATGCGGCGCGGGCCGTTGCCCATGCCGAGCGCGTCGAAGTTGACCTCGCCGGCGTAGAGCACGGCGTTGCGGCCCTTGCCGATGTCGACGAACGCGGCCTCCATCGACGGCAGCACGTTCTGGACCTTGCCCAGGTAGACGTTGCCGACGTAGCTGGTGGCCTGCTCCTTGTTGACGAAGTGCTCGACGAGGACGTTGTCCTCCAGCACGCCGATCTGCGTCCGGTCGCCGTTCTGGCGGACGACCATCACGCGCTCGACGGCCTCGCGGCGCGCCAGGAACTCGGCCTCGGTGATGATCGGCACCCGGCGGCGGCCCTGCTCGCGCCCCTCGCGGCGGCGCTGCTTCTTGGCCTCCATGCGGGTCGAGCCCTTGATGGACTGGACCTCGTCGAAGCCGGTGCCGCCCTCCTTGAGGCGGTCGCGCGGCTCACGGACCTTGACGACGGTGCGCTCGGGGTCGTCGGTGCCGTTCGCCTCCTCCATCGCCTCGCCGGACCGGCGGCGGCGACGGCGGCGACGGCGGCTGCCCGCGGTGCCGGAACCGGCGGACTCGGCGCGGTCGTCCTCGGACTCCGCCTCCTCGTCGGCCTGCTCGGCCTCCTCGGCCTCGCCCTCGTCCGTCTCCTCGCCCTCGCCCTCGGCGTCCGCGGCCTCGCCACGACGGCGACGGCGGCCACCCCGACGGCGGCGGCGCGAGGGACGCTCGCCCTGCTCGTCGTCCTCGGCGGCGCCCTCGGCGGCCTCCGGCTCCTCGACGGGCTCCTCGGCCTCCTCGGCCTCGGGCGCGGCGGCGGTCACGGCGGGCTGCTCGGCCGGCTCGCCGCGCCGACGGCGGCGACGACGGCCGCCCGTCGGCTGCTCGGCCTGCTCGAACCGCTCGGTCTCCTCGGCGACGGGCTCCTCGGCGGTCCGCTCCCCGGCCGCGTACGCGGCGGCGGCGGACTCCGGCGTCTGGAACATCGGCTCGGTGAACACCGGCGCCTGGAACACGGCGGTCGGCGGACGCACCGCCCGGCGCCGGGTACGGCCCGGAGCGGCCTCCTCGACGGGCGCGGCGGTCTCGGCGGCGGCCTGCCGCTCGGTCTCGGCGCTCACGGCGCGGCGCCGCGTACGACGGGCGCGCGGCTCCTCGTCGGCCGACGGCTCGACGGCGGGCGCCTCGGCGGCCTCGGCGGCACCGGCCCGGCGACGGGTACGGCGGGCACGCGGCTCCTCGGCGGCGGCCGGCTCCTCCGCCCGCTCGGCACCGGTCTGCTCGGCACCGGCCTCGGCGGTCGCGCTGCCGGCCGGACGGGTCACCCGGCGGCGGGTCCGCGCGGGACGCGCGGGCTCGGCGGGCGCCTCGGCGGTCTCCTCGGCCTCTTCGATCTCTTCGACCTCGGGAGCTTCCTCAGCCTCCTCGGCCTCCTCGCCCTCTTCGGTCTCGGAGACCTCGTCCTCGACCGGGACGGCCGGCGCGGTCGCCGGACGGACCGCCCGGCGACGCCGACGCGGCGGGGCGGCGGGCACGGCCAGGTCACCGGCGTCGACGGCTTCCACCGTCTCGGTCCGCGCGGCCTCGACGACCTCGGCGGCCTCGGCGACCGGCTCGGCCTCGGATCCCGTCCGCGGCGGACCCGCCGGAGCGGCGGCGCGGCGGACCGCGCGACGACGGGGACGGGCCGGGGCCTCCGCCTCGGCGGCGGGGGTGGTCTCGGGCTCGGCGGCGGGCTCCGCGGCCGGCTCGACGGAGGCGGGCGCCTCGCCGGTGCCGGCGGCGGCACTGGTGGCCTTGCGCGTGGCCCGGCGGCGCGGGCGGGCAGGCGTGGCAGGCGCCTCGGCGGCGGGCGCCTCGACGACCGGGGTCTCGACAGCCGACGACTCGGCGGCGCTCGCGTCGGCGTCGGACTGCCGGGCGGCGGCCTCGGAGGCCGGACCGCCGGCCTTGCGGACGGCGCGGCGACGCGGACGCGCCGGCGCGGCGGGCGCCTCAGCGGCGGCGGCCTCGGCGGCAGGCGCCTCGGCAGTGGCCTCAGCGGCGGTCTCGGCAGCCGCCCCGACCGCGGTCTCGGCGGTCGGCGCGGCGACGGTACGCGTCGCGCGGCGGCGCGAACGCGGCGGCGCGACGGGCTCGGCGGGCGCCTCCACGGGCGCGGGCTCCGAGGCCGGCGCCTCGGCCGCCGCGGGCGCGTCCCCGGTGGCGGCGCCGCTCACCGGCGGGCCGGCCGGGCGGGAGGCCACCCGGCGACGGCGGCGCGGCGGCAGCGTGTCGCTGGGGCTCCCGGTCGCGCCGCCGGCCGGCGACGCGTGGGGGGTGTCGTTGCCGGGCGCGTCGTGCGCGTTCCCGGATTCCATGGGCTCAGTGGGTTCGAGCATGCGGGCGGTTCTCCCGTCACGCTCCCGGGCGCCGCGCCGATTCCGGCCCGCCGGCCCGCGTGATGAGCGCGGGTACCGCCGTCCGGGGCGCGGTCGCCGCACGGGAGCTGTCGTCTCGCTCGCCGGGTCCGATCTGCGGCACCGGCGAAAGTCTCCTGGTCAGTGCGCCTGCCGGACGGCGGATGCTCCCCTCTGGAGGAGGGTGGCTCCCTGCTGCACCGGCGGCGCGTGACGCGTCCTTACGCTGGTCCGCCCGCCGCCGTCGCCGCGCCGGCGGCCGTTGATGAGACGGCCGTGGCAGCGTCGCGATCGGGCGCGAGCGGATCGGTCACCGTTCCGGTCTCATCGTCGAGCGGCCCCTGCGCCAGCCTGGTCACCGCGGCGGGGACCGGCGGCGCCAGGTCGGCCGTGGCGCGGAGCCCGGACAGGACGTCGTCGGGTCGAACGGCGGGTGTCGAATGCCGAACAACCAGCCGCAGTATCGCACAGGCACCGGTACCGGGCCTATCGGCCGGATCGGCCGAGGCCTCGAGTCGGCACACGGCACCCCGCGCGTCGAAGGTGCGCATCCCGTTCTTGGTGCGGCGCGCGACCTCCACGGTCTCCGCCGCGAGGAACGCCGCCACGGCCCGCTCGGCCTCGGCGACCTCCACCCCGTCCAGCCGCAGCTCCCAGAGGGAGCCCTCCAGCCGGTCGGCGAAGGAGGACGTCCGCGCCTCCACCGCGTCGACGATGTCGAGCCCGTCGGGCAGCGACTCGTCGAGCAGCTCCCGCAGCCGCGCGGGGTCACGCGCCTCGGCGAGCTGGATCTCCAGGTACTCGGCCTCACTCCCCGTGCCGGTGGGTGCGGCATTGGCGTACGACACCTTGGGGTGCGGTGTGAAGCCGGCCGAGTACGCCATGGGCACCCCGGCCCGGCGCAGCGCCCGCTCGAAGGCGCGCTGGAAGTCACGGTGGCTGGTGAACCGGAGGCGGCCGCGCTTGGTGTAGCGCAGTCGGATGCGCTGCACCGCGGGTGCGGGCGGCGGGCCTTCGGGCTGTCGCTTGCCCAGTGGTCTGATCCTTCGTGAGAGCGGTCGTACTGCTACCTAGAGTACGTGCAACAGGGGCCCCGCCAACCCGGCAGGGCCCCTGTTCGAACGCAAGTCCTACTTGACGACGCTCAGCGGCAGCAGCTTCTTGCCCGTCGGACCGATCTGGATGGACGTGTCCATCTGCGGGCACACGCCGCAGTCGAAGCACGGCGTCCAGCGGCAGTCGTCGACCTCGGTCTCGTCGAGGGCGTCCTGCCAGTCCTCCCAGAGCCAGTCCTTGTCGAGACCGGAGTCCAGGTGGTCCCAGGGCAGGACCTCCTCGTAGGTGCGCTCGCGGGTGGTGTACCAGTCGACGTCGACGCCCTGCGGCGGCAGCGTCTCCTCGGCGCACTTCATCCACTGGTCGTAGCTGAAGTGCTCGCGCCAGCCGTCGAAGCGGCCGCCGGACTCGTAGACCGCGCGGATCACGGCGCCGACGCGGCGGTCGCCGCGCGAGAGCAGGCCCTCGACGATGCCGGGCTTGCCGTCGTGGTAGCGGAAGCCGATCGAGCGGCCGTACTTCTTGTCGCCGCGGATCTTGTCGCGCAGCTTCTCCAGGCGGGCGTCGGTCTCCTCGGCGGAGAGCTGCGGCGCCCACTGGAACGGGGTGTGCGGCTTGGGCACGAAGCCGCCGATGGACACCGTGCAGCGGATGTCGTTGGAGCCGGACACCTCGCGGCCCTTGGCGATGACGTTGACCGCCATGTCGCCGATCTGGAGGACGTCTTCGTCGGTCTCCGTGGGCAGGCCGCACATGAAGTACAGCTTCACCTGGCGCCAGCCGTTGCCGTACGCGGTGGCGACGGTCCGGATCAGGTCCTCCTCCGAGACCATCTTGTTGATGACCTTGCGCATGCGCTCGGAGCCGCCCTCGGGGGCGAAGGTCAGACCGGAGCGGCGGCCGTTGCGGGTCAGCTCGTTGGCGAGGTCGACGTTGAACGCGTCCACGCGGGTCGACGGCAGCGAGAGGCCGATCTTGTCCTCTTCGTAGCGGTCGGCGAGGCCCTTGGCGATGTCGCCGATCTCGGTGTGGTCGGCCGAGGACAGCGAGAGCAGGCCGACCTCCTCGAAGCCGGTCGCCTTCAGGCCCTTGTCGACCATCTCGCCGATACCCGTGATCGAGCGCTCGCGCACCGGGCGGGTGATCATGCCCGCCTGGCAGAAGCGGCAGCCGCGGGTGCAGCCGCGGAAGATCTCGACGGACATCCGCTCGTGCACCGTCTCCGCGAGCGGGACCAGCGGCTGCTTGGGGTACGGCCACTCGTCGAGGTCCATGACGGTGTGCTTGGACACGCGCCACGGCACGCCGGAGCGGTTGGGGACGACGCGGGCGATCCGGCCGTCGGGCAGGTACTCGACGTCGTAGAACTTCGGGACGTAGACGCCGCCGGTCTTCGCCAGGCGGAAGAGCACCTCGTCGCGCCCGCCCGGCCGGCCCTCGGCCTTCCAGGCGCGGACGATCTCCGTCATCTCCAGGACGGCCTGCTCGCCGTCGCCGATGACCGCGCAGTCGATGAAGTCGGCGATGGGCTCCGGGTTGAACGCCGCGTGCCCGCCCGCGACGACGATCGGGTCGTCCAGCGTGCGCTCGACCGCGTCCAGCGGGATGCCCGCCAGGTCCAGCGCGGTGAGCATGTTGGTGTAGCCGAGCTCGGTGGAGAAGCTGAGGCCGAAGAGGTCGAACGCCTTGACCGGCCGGTGCGCGTCCACCGTGAACTGCGGCACGCCGTGCTCGCGCATCAGCGCTTCCAGGTCCGGCCAGACGCTGTACGTGCGCTCGGCGAGCACGCCCTCGCGCTCGTTGAGGACCTCGTAGAGGATCATGACGCCCTGGTTGGGCAGGCCGACCTCGTAGGCGTCGGGGTACATGAGCGCCCAGCGGACGTCGCACTCGTCCCAGTTCTTGACGGTGGAGTTGAGCTCTCCGCCGACGTACTGGATGGGCTTCTGGACGTGCGGGAGAAGCGCTTCCAGGCGCGGGAAGACCGACTCGACAGGCATTCGCGGATGTCTCTCATGAGCGGGCAGGGGTGACCCTCAAGAGTAACGTGCCGGACGGCGTACCCGCCCGGGCCGGCGGTCACGCTCCGTCGCGAGGCCCCAGGCCCCGGATCCGCGAGGCTCCAGGCCCCGGATCCGCGGGGCCTCACAGCCCCGCCTCCGCGGCCTCCTCCCACACCCCCGCCAGCGCCCGCTCGCCCTCCGCCGCCAGCGCCTCCTCGCGGCCGTACAGCAGCCCGTACGTGAACGTCGCCTCCCCCGCCACCGCCGCCTGGGCGCTGATCAGGCACAGCGTCTCCCGGGTGAGGACGCTGTCCTGGTGGTCGCCGAGGACCGTCTGGACGGCCTTGAGCCGCTTGGCGAGCCGTTTCGCGGCCTTGCCCAGGGCCGGGGTGGCGGCCTCGGCGGCGTAGCGGGCCCGCTTGGCGGCCTTGCGGGCGTCGTGGAGCGCGGTGTCGCGGGCCGGGCCCGGGGCGGTGGCCAGGGCGCGGGTGATCCGGGCCGTGAGCCGCTCGTGGTCCCGTCGCACCGCCTTGGCCAGGGCCTTTTCGGTGGCGTCCGCCGCGGCGGGGCGCAGTGGCGGGTTGGCGACGAGGGCGTCGAGCCGGTTCAGCAGGGTCAGGTAGCGCTCGCTGTCGAGGGCCGCGGTGACGGTGCGGCGGGCCTCGGCGCGGCTGCGGTTCGCCCAGATGCGCAGGCGGGCGCGGACCGGACCGCGGACGAGGGGGCGCGGGAGGGCTTCGAGGTGGTCCCGGAGCCGCTCGGTCACCACCTCGCGGTCCCGGTCGACTCCCAACTCGGTTGCCAGCCAGCGCAGTTCGGCACCCAGCGGCTCGATGACGCGGGGGTCGAAGAGCTTGCCGTGGGTACGGAGGGCGCTGCGCAGCCGCCGGGTGGCGACGCGCATCCGGTGGACGGCGTCCTCGGTGCCGAGCCGGGCGCCGGGGTCGAGGGCGACGAGGGCCTCGGTCTGGTCGCGGAGGTGGGCGAGGACGACGGAGGCGGCGGCACCGGTGTCAGGGGCGGGCGGTTCGGGCGCGGCCCCGCCGCCGAGGGCCCGGGCGAACTTGCCGCCGGCGTGCGACGGGCGGAGTCCGGCCTCCCGCAGGCGCGGTTCGAGGACGTCGAGCAGGCCGGGGTCGGCGCCGGGTGCGAGTTCCACCTCGACCTCGGTCCAGGCGGCCGTGGTCTCCACGGCTCCCGCCGGGGGAGCCTCGCCGGCCGGCCGCCCGGCGGTGACGGTGTCGGTTCCGACCTCCGCGAGGAGGGTGCCGTGGGCGTCCAGGAGGTGGCGCAGGTCGCGCCGTGAGACGACGCGGGCCAGCGGGACGAGCGGGGCGCCGCGGGTACGGGCGCGGACGAGGGCGGCGAGCCGGCGCGGGATCCCGTCCGTGAGCGGGGCGCGCACCTCGTCGCGCACTCCGGGGGCGACGGGCAGCTTGAGGTGCCATCCGGCGTCGCCTCCGGTGCGGCGGCGCAGGGTGATGCCGGCGGCGAGGAGCCGGCGGTCGGCGGTGTCGTAGTAGACGGCGTCGAGGACGTCCGTCCCCCGGTCGACGACGCGGGCGACGGGCCCGGTCCCGCCGAGGTCGGGGAGCCGGACGGGGGCCGTCGCGTCCGTGGGCTCGTATTTCCGCTCGATCTCCCGCACCGTGGTGCCGCCGACCCGGTTCATACCGCCGAATCTAGTCCGCGGACGCGCCCGGCGGCAGACCGCGACTCGGCCACCGCCGGGCGGGAGCGCGTCCCCGCCGCCGGGAGCCCGTCAGGCCGACGCCAGCGGGCGCTGGACCTTGATCGACTGAAGGAGTCCGATGGCGATCCAGGCGGCGAACATCGAGGAGCCGCCGTACGAGACGAAGGGCAGCGGCAGCCCGGTCACGGGCATGATGCCCAGGGTCATGCCGATGTTCTCGAAGGACTGGAAGGCGAACCAGGCGATGATCCCGGCGGCCACCACCGTCCCGTAGAGCTCGGTCGTCTCGCGGGCGATGCGGCACGCGCGCCAGAGGATCACCCCGATGAGGACGATGATCGTGCCCGCCCCGACGAAGCCCAGTTCCTCGCCCGCGACGGTGAAGATGAAGTCGGTCTGCTGCTCGGGGACGAACTGCCCGGTGGTCTGGGAACCGTGGAAGAGGCCGGAGCCGGTCAGTCCGCCGGAGCCGATGGCGATCCGGGCCTGCTTGGTGTTGTAGCCGACGCCCGCGGGGTCGAAGGCGGGGTTGGCGAACGCGGCGAAGCGGTTGATCTGGTACTCGTCCAGTATCCCGAGCTGCCAGATCAGCACACAGCCCAGCACGCCCGCGCCGAGCAGCCCGGCGATCCAGCGGTTGGACGCGCCGGAGGCCAGCAGTACGGCGAGCACGATGACGACGAGGACCATCACCGAGCCCAGGTCGGGCATCAGCAGGATGACGAGGATGGGCAGGGCGGCGATGCCCAGCGCCTGGAGGACGGTGCGGTGGTCCGGGTGCGGCCGGTCGCCCGCGTCGACGGCCTGGGCCAGCAGCATGGCCATGCCCAGGGTGATGGTGATCTTGGTGAACTCGGAGGGCTGGATGGAGAAGCCGCCGCCGAGCTGGATCCACGACCGGGCGCCGTTGATCGTCGCGCCGAGCGGGGTGAGCACGGAGAGGCAGCCGAGCACCGAGACCACGTAGAGCACCGGGACCACGCCGCGCAGCGCCCGGTGGCCCGCCCAGACGGCGCCGGCGGCGAGGGCGAGCCCTATGCCGGTGTTGAGGAGGTTGCGCAGCAGGAAGTAGTACGGGTCGCCGTGGGTGAGCTCGGTGCGGCCGCGGGTGGCGGAGTAGACGAGCAGGGTGCTGAAACCGGACAGGGCGAGCGCGGCGAGCAGCATCACCCAGTCGAGGCGGCGGACGACGGAGTCGCGGTCGGTGAGCCGGGCCCAGGCGGAGCGCTGGGGGGCGAAGCGGCGGATGCGGAAGCCGTCGGCGCTCATACCGCTCATGTCGCTCACTCTTCCTGCTTCTCTTCCTTGCGGGCGGGCTCGGACGGCGGCGGGTCGATGTGCGGGGCGACGATGCTGCCGTCCTTGTCGATCTTCGGCAGGCCGGCCTCCGGGTGGGGCAGCAGCGCCTTCTTCGCGTCGATCTTCCCTTGCTCGTCCACCCCGTACAGGGCGTTGTAGATCTTCCGGACGGCGGGTCCCGAGGCGCCGGAGCCGGTACCGCCCTGGGAGATCGTCATGACGATCGTGAAGTCCTGGGTGTACGTGGCGAACCAGGAGGTCGTCTGCTTGCCGGCGACCTCGGCGGTGCCGGTCTTGGCGTGCATCGGGATCTCCTTCTGCGGCCAGCCCTGGAAGCGCCAGGCGGCGCTGCCCTGGGTGGCGACGCCGGCCAGCGCGGAGTCGAGCTGGTCGCGGGTCTTCTTGTCGAAGGGCAGCTTCCCGTGCGCCTTCGGCCGGATCTCCCGGATCCGCTTGCCGTCGGGGCTGATGACGGCCTTGCCGACGGTCGGGTCGTACAGCGTGCCGCCGTTGCTGATGGCCGCGTAGATGGTGGCCATCTGGATCGGGGTGACGAGGGTGTCGCCCTGTCCGATGGAGTAGTTGACGGAGTCGCCGGCGCGCATGCGGGCGAACGACTCGCAGTTCTCCTTGGCGATCTGGGCCGCGTAGTCGCCCTTGCCGGCCGCCGCGCCCTGCTTGCACCAGGCGTCCTTGTTGGCCTCCCAGTACCGCTTCTTCCAGTCGCGGTCCGGGACCCGGCCGCGGACCTCGTTGGGGAGGTCGATGCCGGTGGGCTTGCCGAGGCCGAATTCGTGGGCGGTCCGGTAGAACCAGTCCTTGGGGTGCTTGGGGTTGTTGCCGCCGTCCTTCTGCCACTGCCGGTAGGCCAGGTCGTAGAAGACGGTGTCGCAGGAGACCTCCAGCGCCCGGCCGAGGTCGATCGGGCCGTACCCCTTGGACTCGAAGTTCTTGAACACCTGGCTGCCGATGCTGTACGAGCTCGAACAGTTGTATTTGTCGGTGAACGGATAACCCGCGTTGACCGCCGCCGTCGCGGAGATGACCTTGAACACCGAGCCGGGCGCCGCCTGGCCCTGGATCGCCCGGTTCAGCAGCGGATAGTCGGAGTCCTTGCCGGTCAGCGCCTGGTAGTCCTTGGCGGAGATGCCGCCCACCCACACATTGGGGTCGTAGGTGGGGTTGGACGCCATGGCGACCACCCGGCCGGTCTTGGACTCCATCACCACGACGGCGCCCGCGTCGGCCTTGTAGGTGGTGCCGGTGTTGCGGTCCATCTCCTGCCGGGCGTCCTTCATCGCCTGGTCGAGCTCGCGTTCCGCTATGGCCTGCACCCGGGCGTCGATGCTGGTGACGACGTTGGAGCCGGGCTCGGCGCGGTCGCTCTTGGCCTTGCCGATGACCCGGCCGAGGTTGTCCACCTCGTACCGGGTGACGCCGGCCCGGCCGCGGAGCTCGCCGTCGTACTGCCGCTCCAGCCCGTTCCTGCCGATCTCGTCGGAGCGCATCAGCGGGGTGCTGGAGTCCTTGGCCTGGGTGATCTCGTCGTCCGTGACGGGCGAGAGGTAGCCCAGCACCTGGGCGGTGTTGGAGCCGCCGGGGCCGGGGTAGCGGCGGACGGCCATCGGCTCGGCGGTGATGCCGGGGAAGTCCTCGGCGCGCTCGCGAATCTGCAGGGCCTGCTGGGTGGTGGCCTCGTCGGTGATGGGGATCGGCTGGTACGGGGAGCCGGCCCAGCAGGGCTTGGGCGTCTTCGCGTCGCACAGCCGCACCTTGGCCGCCACGTCCTCCGGCTTCAGCCCGAGCACCCCGGCCAGCCGGGTGAGGACCCGCTTGCCCTTGTCCTTCATCTTCATCAGGTCGGTGCGGTCGGCCGAGACGACCAGCCGCGTCTGGTTGTCGGCGAGCGGGATGCCGCGCGCGTCCAGGATCGAGCCGCGCGTGGCGGGGACGATGACCTGCTGGATGTGGTTGCTGGCCGCCTCGGCGGTGTACTCGTCGCCGTTGCGGATCTGGAGGTACCACAGCCGTCCGCCCAGCGTGAGCAGGAGCGAGACGACGAGGATCTGGATGACGACCAGCCGGATGGTGATCCGGGAGGTCCGGCCGGTCTCGGGGATGTTGCTCACCGGGCGGCTCCCCGGGAGCGCGGGTACGGCGCGAACTGGGTCACAGGTGCTTGCCGCCCTTCCACTTGCTCCGCGTCCCCCTCGACAGCCGTGTTCTGCGGGTCTGCAAGCCGCCGAGCCCCTTGCCGCGCCCGCGCCCGCCCAGGCCGGACATCCGGCCGTACGAGCCCTCGCCGGCCGCGACGGCCGTGGCGCCCTCGCCGGTGAGCGGGTCGTTCTCCGCCCGTCGCGCCAGCGCCATGATCAGCGGCACCGTGAAGGGCGCCAGCAGCAGGTCGTACAGGGCCGCGGTGAGCAGCAGGCCGGTGAGGCCGACGTGCCGGGCGGCGGTGTCCCCGACCAGGGCGCCCACCCCGGCGTAGAGCAGGGTGGAGACGACGGCCGCGCCGAGGACGACGAGCAGCGGGACGGTGGCCGAGCGCAGCCGCCCGGTCTCCGGCCGGGCCAGCCCGACGAGGTAGCCGACGACGCAGAGGACCAGCGCGTAGCGGCCGGTCGCGTGGTCGGCGGGCGGGGCGAGGTCGGCGAGCAGTCCGGCGCCGAAGCCGACCAGGGCGCCGCCGGTGTGCCCGTAGACCAGGCCGAGGGCGACGACGACGAGGAGCAGCAGGTCGGGGACGGCGCCGGGGAGGTGGAGCCGGGCGAAGACGCTCACCTGGAGGACGAGGGCCACCACCACCAGCGCGGTCGAGAGCAGGATCCGATTGAGGCGCATGGGCATGGGTCTAGTCCCTGGGTTCCCTGGGGTCGGCGTTCGGCGGCGTCGGGGTGGCCGTGACCGTCACCGTGGGCGTGGGCTTGGGGGCCTCGGGCTTGGGCGGCAGCACGCTGTCGCGGGGGTCGGCCCGGGGCGGTTCGACGACGACGCCGACGAGGTCGAGCTTGCTGAAGCCGACGAAGGGGCGCACCTGGAGGGTGCGGGTGAGCCGGCCGCCGGACGGTTCGACGCGGACGACCTCGCCGACGGGGACGCCGGGGACGAACGGCTTGTCCTTGCTGGAGCCGAAGGTGACCAGCCGGTCGCCGGGGCGGACGGCGGCCTTGCCGTTGAGCAGCTCGACGCGGAGCGAGCTGTCGCCCTGGCCGCCCGCGAAGCCGATCTCGCCGCTCTTCTCCAGCCGGGTGCCGACGGTGAACTTGGGGTCGGTGACGAGGAGGACGGTCGAGGTGGACGGGCCGACGGTGGTGACGCGGCCGACGAGCCCGTCGCCGTTGAGGACGGTCATGTCGCGCTTGACGCCGTCGTGGCTGCCGAGGTCGATGGTGACGGTCCAGGAGAAGCCCTGGGCCGCTCCTATGGCGATGACCTGGGCGCCCTTGATGCCGTACTGGCCGCGTCCCGCCGTGCCGAGCATCTTGTCGAGCTCGCGGACCCGGGCGTTGTTGCGGTCGTCGCTGCCGAGCTTCTGCTTGAGGGCGGTGTTCTCGCGCTCCAGCCGGGTGATCCGGTCGCTGCGGTCGCCCGAGTCGCGGACGGCGGCGACCGCGTCGGCGACCGGGTCGACGATCCCGGCGACGCCCTTCTCCACCGGCCCGAAGGCGGTGGCGGCGGCCCGCCGGGCGCCGTCGAGCGGGGACCGGTCGCCGCCCCGGATGTCGACCGTGATCAGCGCGAACGCGACGGCGATCAGCAGTACCAACAGCAGCCGGCTCTCTCGTGTGTCCCTCACGTGCGGCGGCATGCCCTTCTCGTCGGGTCTCCTGTGACCGGCGGGCCGGGCGGACGCCGGTCACCGGCAGCAGCGTTCTGCCTGTATATCAGGTCGTTCCCGCCGGGCGGTGGCGCCCTCGGCGGGTCACCTGCGGGGCTGCGCGTCCAGCACCTGCTGGAGGGCCTCGAACTCCTCCACGCACTTGCCGGAGCCGAGGGCGACGGAGTCCAGCGGGTCCTCGGCGATGTGGATCGGCATGCCGGTCTCGCGGCGCAGCCGCTCGTCCAGGCCGCGCAGCAGGGCACCGCCGCCGGTAAGCACGATGCCGCGGTCCATGACGTCGCCGGAGAGCTCGGGCGGGCATTTGTCGAGGGTCGTCTTGACCGCGTCCACGATCGAGTTGACGGGCTCCTCGATGGCCTTGCGGACCTCGGCGGCGGAGATGACGACGGTCTTGGGCAGACCGCTGACCAGGTCCCGGCCGCGGATCTCGGTGTGCTCGTCCTGCTCCAGGTCGTAGGCCGACCCGATGGTGATCTTGATCTGCTCGGCGGTGCGCTCGCCCAGCAGGAGGCTGTACTCCTTCTTGATGTGCTGGATGATCGCGTTGTCCAGCTCGTCGCCCGCGACGCGGATCGACTGGGCGGTGACGATGCCGCCGAGGGAGATCACCGCGACCTCCGTGGTGCCGCCGCCGATGTCGACGACCATGTTGCCGGTGGCCTCGTGGACCGGCAGACCCGAGCCGATCGCGGCGGCCATGGGCTCCTCGATGATGTGCACCTGCCGGGCACCGGCCTGCGTGGAGGCCTCGATCACCGCGCGCCGCTCCACGCCGGTGATACCGGAAGGAACGCAGACCACGACACGGGGGCGGGCCATCCAGCGGCGCTTGTGGATTTTGAGGATGAAGTAGCGGAGCATCCGCTCCGTGATCTCGAAGTCGGCGATGACGCCGTCCTTCAGGGGGCGCACCGCCACGATGTTGCCGGGCGTCCGCCCGATCATCTTCTTCGCCTCGGCGCCGACCGCGAGGATGCCGCCCGTGTTCGTATTGATGGCGACGACCGAGGGCTCGTTGAGGACGATCCCGCGGCCTCTGACGTACACCAGCGTGTTGGCGGTCCCGAGGTCGACTGCCATGTCACGGCCGATGAACGACATGTTGTTCCCCATGAGGATACGTCTGGCCTTCCCAGCTGGAGCGATTGCTTACTTGAGGTCGGCAGGTGGTGCGCTGCGGGGCGCGGAAGCTCTCATCATCGTAGTCTCGCCGACGGAAAGCGACGCGACAGCTGCTCCGCCATTGTCGGCGGAACGCGAGCCCGCCCCGGTAATGGTGACGTCGTGTCGGAGTGAGAGGTTCCCCCGATCGGCCACGCATATGTCAGAGGGCGACCGAAAAGAAATCGGTCGCCCCTGATCAGAATGGGAGTCGGCCTGATCCGGTATCAGCCGTGGTCCGGAAAGAAAATCTTGATTTCCCGCTCGGCGGACTCCACCGAGTCCGAGGCGTGGATGAGGTTCTCGCGCGTGATGGTGCCGAAGTCGCCACGGATGGAGCCCGGGGCGGCCGAAATCGGGTCGGTCGGCCCCGCGAGCGCCCGGACGCCCTCGATGACGCGCTCGCCCTCGACGACCATGGCGACGACCGGACCGGACGACATGAACGCCATCAGCGGCTCGTAGAAGTCGCGGCCGACGTGCTCGGCGTAGTGCTGTTCCAGGACGGCGCGGTCCAGGGTGCGCAGCTCCAGCGCGCTGATCGTCCAGTTCGCCTTCCGCTCGATGCGGGCGACGATCTCCCCCACGAGCTTGCGGGCGACCGCGTCGGGCTTGAGGAGGACGAGGGTGCGCTGGCTCATACTGCGGCTCCTTGCGGAAGATCGTGTGTGTGGGGCCAGAGGGTACAGGGGCGCGGGGGGCCGGCCGTCACCCGGTACGAGCCGGCCGCCCAGCGGCGGCCCGCGCCGCTACGACGCCTCGGCCTCCGCCGCGAACCGCGCCTTCGCCTCGTCGATCTTCCTGCCGAAGTGCACCGACGCCCACCACAGGGCGCCGAAGACCACGCCCAGCACGAACATCAGCGGTACGACGAAGCCGCTGGCGACCAGCCCGGCCTGGAGCAGCCAGCCCAGCTGCACCCCGCCGGGGCGGGTGATCATCCCGCACAGCACCACGCTGAGCAGCATCGCCGTCCCGCTGACCGCCCAGACCGTCCCGGTGGACAGGTCGTCGTCCTTCATGGCCACCAGCCCGGCGAAGCCGATGATGAAGAATTCACCGATCAGGGTGCTCGCGCACAGCGTCCGCATGGTCAGTCCCTTCCGCGCAGCAGCAGGCGGGCGTCGCCCACCGTGAAGACCGAGCCGGTGACCAGGACGCCGGCGCCGGCGTACTCGCCCTCCTCCTCGGCGAGGGTGATCGCCGCCTCCAGGGCGTCGTCCAGCCGCGGCTCCACCTGGACCCGCTCCTCGCCGAAGACCTCGACGGCGAGCGCGGCCAGCTCGTCGACGTCCATGGAGCGGTCGGTGGAGTTGCGGGTGACGACGATCTCGGCGAAGACCGGCTCGAACGCCTCCAGCACCCCGCGTACGTCCTTGTCGGCGCTGGTGCCGACGACGCCGATCAGCCGGCTGAAGCCGAAGGCCTCGGTGACCGTCTCGGCCGCCGCCCGGGCGCCCGCCGGGTTGTGGGCGGCGTCCAGCACCACGGTGGGGCTGCGGCGCACGACCTCCATCCGGCCCGGCGAGGTGACGGAGGCGAAGGCGCGGCGGACCACGTCGAGGTCCAGGGTGCGGGCGTGCTGCGAGCCGATGCCGAAGAAGGCCTCGACCGCCGCCAGCGCCACGGCGGCGTTGTGCGCCTGGTGGGCGCCGTACAGCGGCAGGAAGACCTCGGGGTACTCGCCGCCGAGGCCGCGCAGGGTGAGCAGCTGGCCGCCGACCGCGACCTCGCGGGCGACGACGCCGAACTCCATGCCCTCGCGGGCCACCGTGGCGTCCACCTCGACGGCGCGCTTGAGCAGCGCCTGCGCGGCGTCGACCGGCTGCTGGGCGAGGACGACGGTGGCGTCCTGCTTGATGATCCCCGCCTTCTCCAGGGCGATCTCGCCGGGGGTCGAGCCGAGCCGGTCGGTGTGGTCGAGCGCTATCGGCGTGACCACGGCGACCGTGCCGTCCACCACGTTGGTCGCGTCCCAGGTGCCGCCCATGCCGACCTCGACCACCGCGACGTCCACCGGGGCGTCGGCGAAGGCGGCGAAGGCCATGCCGGTGAGCACCTCGAAGAAGGAGAGGCGGATGCCCTCGCGCTCGTCGACCATCCCGACGTAGGGCTCGATGTCCCGGTACGTCTCGACGAACCGCTCGGCGCTGATCGGCACGCCGTCGAGGCTGATCCGCTCCAGGTAGGTCTGCACGTGCGGGCTGGTGTAGCGGCCGGTGCGCAGGTCGAAGGCGCTCAGCAGGGCCTCGATCATGCGGGCGGTGCTGGTCTTGCCGTTGGTGCCGGTGATGTGGATGGACGGGTACGCGTGCTGGGGCTGGCCCAGGACGTCCATCAGCTTCCGGATGCGCTCCAGCGACGGGTCGAGCTTGGTCTCGCCCCAGCGGCCCGCGAGCTCGGCCTCCACCTCGCGCAGCGCCCGCAGGACCTCGGGGTCGGTGGGCGGGGCGGGGATGCCGTCGCCCTGCGGGGGCCCGGCCTGGGCGCGCAGGGTACGGCTGCCGGCCTCGATCACGGCCAGGTCGGGGTCTCGGTCGGTCTCGGTGTCGACGATCTCCTCGAACCGGTCGGCACCGGATCTCTTGTCGTCGAGGTCGTCGTGGTCGTCGTTCTGGGGGCGCTCGCTCACGCGGCCCAGTCTACGGAGCCGGGGCGGTGCGCCGGGGCAGGGGCCGGGGCCGGGGCGGCGCTGCGGGAGCGTTATGTTCCGCTTTGCCCTACGGTTTTAGTGCGGTTTTCGTTTGATTGCGGAGGGATTCGCCGGAGACGTCCGTGGGAGCGGGTGAGAAACATGGGCTCCGAGGACCGTGACCTGCTCCAGGCCGTCCTGGAGGCGCTGCCCGCCGGCGCCCTGCTCCAGAGCCCCGCCGACGAGATCCTGGCGGTCAACCGCCACTTCGCCCGCATGTTCGACCTCGAAGGGCGGGTGGACCTCTCCCGGGGCGCCCCGATGCGTCCGGTCGTCCCCCTCGTCCGTGCCCACTTCGCCGCCGGTTACACCGCCCCCGGCGGCCCCGGCGAGATCCTGGCCCGCCGCCCCGTCCACCGCGAGGCCGAGATCCCGCTCGCCGACGGGCGCGTGGTCCGCCGCGAGGTGGAACCCCTCCGCCACGCCGGCGCCTACCTCGGCGCCCTGTGGTTCTTCACCGACATCACCGACCGCAAGCGCCGCGAGCACGACCTCGAACGGGACAACGTCGCCCTCACCGAGCTGGCCCGGCAGCGCAACGCCTTCACCGCCGCCGCCTCCCACGAGCTCCGCACCCCGCTCACCACCGTCATCAGCTTCGGCGAACTCCTCGTCGACCCGGCGTTCGGCACCCTCACCGAGCAGCAACGCGCCTTCGTGGACGCCATCCGCCGCAACGGCGAACGGATGCAGCGGGTCATCGCCGACCTGCTGTTCACCACCCGGATGCGGGCCACCGGGCCGGAGCTGGAGTTCGGCCCGGTGGACGTGCCCGGGATGCTGCGCGACGCGGTCCTGGAGTCCCTCTGCGTCCCGGCCGGCGGGCCCGGGCCGGTCTTCACCGTCCTGCGCTGCTGCCCCGGACCACCCCTGCGCGGCGACCGCCACCGGCTCCACCACGTCCTCGGGAACCTGCTGGAGAACGCCGCCAAGTTCACCCCGCCCGACGGGCGGATCACCGTCACCGCCGCGCCACGCGGGGAGCACTGGGAGATCGAGGTGGCCGACACCGGCATCGGCATACCCGAGGCCGCCCGGGAAGAGATCTTCACCGGCTTCGTCCGCGCGGCCAACGCCCGCTCCGGCGGCTACCCCGGCACCGGCCTCGGCCTGGCCATCGGCCGCACCCTCGTCGAACTGCACGGCGGCACGCTCACCGCGGGCGGCAGGGAGGGCGAAGGCGCCGTCTTCCGCATCACCCTCCCGATCGCGGGCCCGCCGGGCGTGACCGAGGAGGACGTCCCGTGACCCGCATCCTCGTCGTCGAGGACGACCCCGACCTGGCCCTCGCCCTGCGCGTCCTGCTCGAACGCGCGGGCTACCACGTGATCCCCGCCGACGACGGCCGCGAGGCGCTGCGCCTCCTCTTCTCCGAGCGCCCCGGCCTGGTGATCCTCGACATCGGACTGCCCGAGCTCGACGGCTGGGAGGTCCTGGAACGCACCCGCGACCTCAGCGACCTCCCCGTCCTCCTGCTCACCGCCCGCGGCGCCGAGACCGACCGCGTC
This sequence comes from Streptomyces sp. URMC 126, assembly GCF_051386555.1. NCBI lineage: Bacteria > Bacillati > Actinomycetota > Actinomycetes > Kitasatosporales > Streptomycetaceae > Streptomyces > Streptomyces sp. URMC 126. Next base: position 4,672 of record NZ_JBPQTX010000084.1, on the reverse strand, counting down.
CGCGGCCTGCGCGCCGGCGCCGACGACTACCTCCCCAAGCCCTTCGGCAACGACGAGCTCCTCGCCCGCGTCGAGGCCCTCCTGCGCCGCGCGGCCCCCGCCCGCTGGGCCGGCGAGTCCTTCGACGACGGCCTCCGCCTCGTCCCGGAACGCCGCTCCGCCGTCTGGCAGGGCCAGGAGGCCCGCCTCAGCGACATCGAGTACCGCCTCCTCCAGATCCTCGTCCGCAACCGCGGCCGCGTCATCACCACCGAGCAGCTCCTCGACCGCGTCTGGGACGACCACGACGCCACCGGCCGCGAACGCGTCAAGTTCGCCGTCCTCCGCTTGCGCCGCAAGCTGCGCCAGGCGGCGGGCGACGAGGCGGCGGACCCGGTGGAGGCGGTACGGGGACTGGGGTACCGGTACCGGACGTAGTCCGGTTTTCCAGCCCGCCCGGCATTCCAGCCCGTCCGGCGTTTGAGGACAGCGCGCGGAGCGCGCTTCGGGGGTGCGGGGGCCTGCCCCCCCAAGAAACGGTGAAATGGGGGTGCCCCCTCTGGGGGAGGGGCCGGGGCAACCCTCCCGGGACGAAAGTCCCGACCTGAACCCGCAACCGTCGAGCAACCGGAGCTCATCCGGGGGAGCAACCCGCGCAACGCAACCTCGTCGCTGTCCGTACCCCAGACAGCGACAGGAAGCCCCGTGACCATGCCCCTGCCCACCCGCAGCATCGCCATAGTCCTCGGCACCCGCCCCGAACTCGTCAAGCTCACGGACCTCGTCCGCCTCCTCGGCCCCGCCGCTCACCTGGTCCACACCGGCCAGCACTACGACGAGGACCTCTCGGGCCGCTTCCTGACCGAACTGGGCCTCCCGGAGCCCACCCACCTCACCGGCGTCGGCGGCAAGCCCCGCGCCGTGCAGATCTCCGCCGCCCTGGAGCAGCTCGACGAGCTGTTCACCGCCGAGCCCCCGCTCGCCGTCGTCGTCCAGGGCGACACCAACGCCGCCCTGGCCGGCGCGCTGGCCGCCAACGCCCGGGGCATCCCGCTGGTGCACGTCGAGGCCGGCCTGCGCAGCCACGACCGCGCGATGCCCGAGGAGCACAACCGCGTCCTCATCGACCGCATCGCGGACGTCCTCTGCGCGGCCACCGAGGACAACCGCGCCAACCTCCTCGCCGAGGGCACCGCGGACGCCCGGATCGCCGTCACCGGCAACACCGTCGTCGAGGCCGTCCGCAACCAGCTCCCGGACGCGGACGAGCGCGCCGCCCTGCTGGACGCGCACGGCCTGACCGCCGACGGCTACGTCCTGGCCACCGCGCACCGCCCGGAGAACACCGACGACCCCGCCGCCCTGCGCGCGATCCTCACCGAGCTCGCCGCGCTCGTCACCCCGGACCGCCCGGTCGTCCTGCCGCTGCACCCGCGCACCCGGGCCCGGATCGAGGCGGCCGGCCTCACCGGCCTGCTCGCGCCGCTGACGGTGACCGCGCCGCTCGGCTACTCCGAGTTCCTGGCCCTGGCCCGGCACGCGGCGCTGCTGGTCTCCGACTCGGGCGGCATCCAGGAGGAGTGCACCGTCCTCGGCCGCCCGCTGGTGGTCGTCCGGCGCTCCACCGAGCGCCCGGAGGCGATGACCGACTTCGCGGAGCTCGTCACCCCGGGTCCGGAGATCGGCGCGGCCGCGCGCCGGCGGCTCGCGGAGGGCCCCGAGGGCCTGGCCCGCCTCGCCGCGCTGCCCAGCCCGTTCGGCGACGGCCTCGCCTCGGAGCGGATCACGGAACTGCTGGCCGCGATCGCCACGCCGGTGCGCCTCGCGGCGTAACCGCGCGCGCTCCCCTCCGTCCGCTCACCCGCCCCACCAGCAGGACTCCCCGGTGTTCCAGAACCCCTTCCTCCTCGTCTTCCCCTTCTTCCTCCTCACCTGCTTCCTCCTCTACTGGGCCGGCGCCCGCCACGCCTACACGCGCCGCCCGCTCGCCGAGCATGGTGACCCCACCGCGTTCGACTGGCACTTCTTCGTCCCCTGCCGGGACGAGGAGGCCGTCGTCGCCACGACCGTCGGCCGGCTGCGCGCCGACCACCCCCGCGCGCACGTCTGGGTCATCGACGACGACAGCGACGACCGCACCGGCGCCATCGTCGCCGAGCTCGCCGAGCGCGACCGCCGCGTCCACCTGGTGCGCCGGCACCGCCCCGAGGCCCGGCAGGGCAAGGGCGCGGCGCTCAACGCCGCGTACGACGAGCTGAACCAGTTCCTGTCCCGGGACACCGACCGCGAGCGGGTCGTCGTCTGCGTCGTCGACGCCGACGGACAGCTCGACCCGAACGCCCTGAACGTCGTCAGCGGCCCGCAGGGCTTCGGCGACCCCGAGATCGGCGGCGTCCAGGTCAGCGTCCGGATGCGGAACACCGGGGACGAGCGCCCGCTGCCCGACCGCGGCCAGGTGCGCAACGCCTTCGCGCGCCTGCTGGTGCGCATGCAGGACATGGAGTTCTCCGTCTCCAACGCCGGCATGCAGCTGCTCCGCGCCCGCACCGGCTCGGTCGGCCTGGGCGGCAACGGCCAGTTCACCCGCCTCGCCTCGCTCGACCGCATAGCCGCGGCCGAGCGGCGGCCCTGGAAGCGCGGCGCGCTGCTGGAGGACTACGAGCTCGGCCTGCACATGATCCTCACCGGCGACCGGATCAACCACCTCGCCGACACCTGGGTCTCCCAGGAGGGGCTGCCGCACGGCCGCCGGTTCCTCACCCAGCGCACCCGCTGGGCGCAGGGCAACCTCCAGTGCGTCCGCTACGCGCCGCGCATCGTCTCCTCCCGCCACTACGGCGGCAAGGGCATCCTGGAGACCCTCTACACCTTCCTCCAGCCGGTCGCCCACCTGGTGACGCTGGCGCTGTGCGCGCTGATGTTCGCGCTGCTCGGCCTGACCGCGGCCGAGGACGGCGTCGGTGCCGCGTTCGGCGGGATGCTGGCCCTGTGGCCGCTGGTCCTCGCCCTGGCCGTCGTCTCCGTGCTGCCGTTCGTGCTGTGGGGCCCGGTCTACCGCCGCGACCGCGCCGACGACCGCTCGCTGCTCACCGCCCTGCTGTGGGGGCTGGCGCTGTGGCTGTACGCCTACCACCTCTTCCCGGCGTCGGCCCGCGGTTTCGTCCGGATGCTGCGCGGCCGCAACGGCTGGGCGAAGACCCGTCGCAACGCGGAGGCGACGGACTCGGGCCCGGTGGCCATCGAGGTCTGACGTTCGCCCGCAGCCCGGAACTGAATGTTCCGCTGCTCACATTCGCCGCCCGGGGGCAACCTCCGGGCGGCTTCCGCCATCTCACCGCCGGTGACAGTTGTGCCCGGGCCGACGGTGTCCGGGTGGCGGAACGGAGCATTGTGCGGATACCGGAACTCAGCACGCGGATGCACTTGTTGCTGCTCACCGCGTGGGCCGCGCTCTGGTTCGTGGTCGTGGAACCGAGCGGTGGCTTCTCCTGGCACTACCTGCGCACGGGCGGCGAGCTGATCTACGACGGCTCGTCGGGCGACGGCGGCCTCAACCTCTACGCCCGCCACCCCGAACTCCAGATGGGGCCCATCAGCTTCCTGGTGGCGGGCCTGTTCAACCCCTTCCCCGCGGAAGTGGGTCAGGTGCTCGCCGAGGCGTTCATGTCCGTGCTCGGCCTGGTGGTCCTGGTGCTCACCGGCCGCAGCGCCGCCCGGCACTTCCTGGGCACCGGCACCAACCACCAGCGACTGCGGCGGCGCGTCCTCATCGCCGGACTGGCCTTCATCCCGATGTGGATCGAGGTCTCGGTCCGCTTCGCCCATCTCGACGACGTACTGGCGCTGTTCTTCACCGCGCTGGCCGTCCGCTCCATGACGCGCTGCGACGCGGCGGCCACCGGCATCTGGATGGCCCTCGCCCTGGACTCCAAGCCCACCGCGCTGGCCTTCCTCCCGTTGCTGCTCGCGCTGCCGAAGGAACGGTGGCTGCGGGCCGGGCTCTGGTGCGCCGGCCTGGTCGCGGTCGCCTGGGTGCCGTTCTTCCTCGTCGACTCGCAGTCCTTCGCCGCCGCCGAGTTCACCATCCCCAACAACCCGGCGTCCGCGCTGCGCTGGCTGGGCGCCAACGACCCGGAGACCCCGAGCTGGGCCCGCCCGGCCCAGGCCGCGCTGGGCCTCTTCCTCGGCACGGTCGCCGTCTGGCGCGGCCGCTGGGCGGCGGTCGTCCTGCTGGGCGCCAACGCGCGCATCGTCCTCGACCCGAGCGTCTACACGTACTACACGGCGTCCGTGCTGCTCGGCACGCTCCTGTGGGACGTGTGCGGGCAGCGGCGACTGGTGCCGTTGTGGAGCTGGCTGGCGTTGGTGGCGTTGTACGGCAGTGTCTTCGTCGTGCCCGACGATTCGACGCGGGGCCTGATCCGGCTGGCGTTCGTCGTCGTCTCGACGGCGTACGTTCTGTTCGCCCCCGTCCGCGACCGGCGTCAGCGTGTGCGTGACCGGGGGGAGTTGCACGACGAGCCCGTCGAGGGACCGTGGGGCCCCATGTGGGACCCGGGCCGCGCGCGACCGTGGTCGCGGTGAGGGTGCCCCGGTCCCGCCCTTTCGCCGTTTCCTGGGGCTGCCGCCCCAGACCCCGCTGATCGCGGCTCCGCCGCTCGTCCTCGCCGGACGGGCTTGATTCAGCCCGTCC
>NZ_JBPQTX010000083.1:0-24494 GCF_051386555.1 Streptomyces sp. URMC 126 | reverse complement strand
GCCGCCGCGCGCGACCCGGCCGGCCCGAGGAACGCACCGCTCCGTGACCCCACCGCACACCCTGACCGCCGCCGAGGGTACACGGCGGGCGGCCCGGACCGCCCGCGAGGGGGGCCGGGCGATCGCCCCCGGTGCACACTGGAGGGGAACCGGGCGCGGATGCCGCGCGTTGTGCGGGCGTAGCGGCCGGTCGGAGCGCGAGGAGGCACGGAGATGAGCGGCAGGGCGAAGGTCGCCGCCGGTGGTGTGGCGGTGGGAGCGCTCCTCCTGCTGGTGCTGCCCTTCTGGCTGGCGGTGCTGGTGATGGTGGGCGTGCCCGTCGGCGCGTACCTCCTGCTCGACCCCGCGCAGCGCAAGCGGCTGCGCCGGGTGTCGCGGAAGGAACTGGGGCGTTAGACCCCCGTTAGGTCCGGGCCCTCTTCGGGCGCCGGATCAATCATTCGCGCGCCGTGGACGCCGGAGCGTCCGATGGCGGCGTGCGCGCGAGCGTCGAGGTGCCGGGCGGGCGGCGTGCGCGAGCGTCGAGACGGCGGACCGCGGCGAGCGCTGTATGCGAGGACGGTCGGCGTCGGCCCGCGGTGCCGGGCGCGCCGGCCGTGTTCTCCGTCCTCTCGGGCGTCCGTCCGCCCCCAGACCGGTCAGTCCCGGCCCGGTCAGCCCGGCTGTCTGCGGCGTACGTCGCTGTCCTGGCGCAGCCTGTCCGTGTGCCGGGTGACCGCGTCCACGCGCGCCGCGAGATCGGGGTGCTCGTCGCGCAGGTGCGGATGGGTGTCGGCCAGGGCGCCGACGAGGTGGGCCGCGTCGTCCTTGGCCAGGGCACGGGACAGATGGCCGATCGGGGCGGCGGCCTCGGCGGGCAGCCCGGGGAGGGACGTGATCTGGCCGGCGAGCCGGCGCAGGTCGGCCGCGTTGTCACGGGCCCAGGCGGTGACCGTGCGCTCGGCGGCGCGGCGGTCCCGGGTGGCCTTGACCCGCTGCTCCCCGGTGGCGCCCGTGACGTCGGGGCGGAGCCGCAGGTAGCGGCGCTCGGCCGCCTGGCGACTGGTCACGCCCAGCGGCCGGGCGAGATCGGCCCAGCTGGCGCCCGCGTCCCGGGCGGCCTCGATGAGACCCGGCTCCCACTCGGCGAGTTGATGACGTACTTCGCGCAGCAGCAGAAGCGTGGCCAGGGCCTGTTCCACCTGGGTCGGCCCGGCACCCGGATCGCTTCCGGCGTCCTCCTCCCGGGACGCGCTTCCCGCGCCGCGCACGGCTTGGTCGATGGTGTTGAGGGCCGCCGCGGCGGCCAGGAGCGAGGCCGGCCCGGGGGCCGGGGACGCTTCAGGGCGGTCGGCTGGTTCGGACACTGCGTCTCCCTCCCGGATGTCACCCTTTCGATGACATCTCGGTTGTCATCATTCCGATGACATGCTACAACGGGAGCAGGTGAAGCGCATTGGCAAGTGCCCGAACCAGTGGAGGTGTTTCCCGATGTTGATGCGCACCGACCCGTTCCGCGAGCTCGACCGGCTCACCCAGCAGCTCCTGGGGACAACCGGTACGTGGTCGAGGCCGTCCCCCATGCCGATGGACGCCTACCGTGAGGGCGACGAGTACGTGATCGCCCTGGACCTCCCCGGTGTCGCCACGGACGCCATCGACATCGACGTCGAGCGGAACATGCTGACCGTCAAGGCCGAGCGCCGGCCGGCCGTGAAGGCGGAGAACGTGCAGATGGAGCTGTCCGAGCGGCCCCTGGGCGTCTTCTCGCGCCAGGTGATGCTCGCCGACACGCTCGACACGGAGCGGATCAAGGCCGACTACGAGGCGGGCGTGCTGACCCTCCGCATCCCGATCGCCGAGCGCGCCAAGCCCCGCAAGATCACCATCACCGGCGGGGAGCAGCACAAGCAGATCAGCGGCTGACGCCGCGAACACCGGGCGGAGGGCGCGGCGGGCGGGGCCCGTACCCGCCCGCCCGTCCGCCGAGCGCGCACCCGAGGAGGCGGCGGTGACGCACATGAGGAACGACGCGTTCCTGGAGGCGGTCCGGGAGCGGGGCGCGTACGCGTCGCGGCAGGAAGCGGACCGGGCGGCCCGGGTCGTCCTCGCGTTGCTCGGCGCACACCTGGTGGGGGAAGAGCGGAACCGGCTGGCCGCCCGGCTGCCCGAGACCTACGCCCTGATCCTCCTCAACCCGCTGCCGGCCGCCGAACCGCTCAGCGCGGAACGGTTCGTCCGCGCGGCGGCGGCCTGGATCGAGGGGGCGACCGAGGAGACGGCCCTGTGGGACACCGGCGCCGTCCTCAGCGTGGTGGCCGAGGCCGCCGACGCCGATCTCATGCGGCGCGTCCTGCTCCAACTCCCGCCGGGCTACGACCTCCTCTTCGGCCGTCCCGGGGCGGTGTGACCGCCCTCGCGCCGCCCCGGCACGGCCCGGAGCACCGACCGTGAACAGGAAGGAATCGGAACGCATGACCTGGCACGACCTCGTGCGGCGGATACGCACCGCGGGCCGGTACACCACCGACCGGGAGGCGGAGGACGTCCTGCGGGCGGTCCTCGGCGTCCTGGGCGGCCACGTCACCGGTGAGGAACGCTGCGAACTCGCGGCGCTCCTGCCTCCCGAGGCCGGCGCGGTGCTGGCGGGCAGCATCCCGCTCACCCAGCCGCTGACCGCGCCCGGCTTCGTCGACGCGGTCGCCGCCGCGCTGGGGTCCGTCCCGCCGCCCACCGCCCGCTGGGCCGCGGGCACCGTCCTCACCGAGCTCGCCGACACGGCGGGGGAGGACCTCACCGGCCGGATCCTCGCCCAGCTGCCCCGGGGCTACGCGCTCCTCTTCGGCCGCGCCGAACTGGTGCCGGCGGCCTGAGTACGGCGGGGCCCGTGCCGTCGTCCGGGTCATCGTCACCCCGGTGTGCGCGTCCTCCGGCCGGCGTTCACCCCGGTGAGGCCGGGGTGAACGCCGGGGCCAGGGCCGCTTCCATCAGCGTCCGCGGGCGTCCTGAACCGTCGGCCGGCACCGTCCACAGATCGGAGCCGTAGTCGCCGGGCAGCGAGTAGACCAGAGTGTGCCCGCCGCGCCAGACGGCCTGATCGTCCACGTTGCGCCGTTCCGCTGTCGCGGTCTCCCGCAGCGTCCGCAGGTCGAGTACGTACAGCCGCCAGGGCGCGTCCGACGAGGCGCCCGCGACACGCTTCTTGTAGGCGACCCGGGTGCCGTCGGGGGAGAGTGAGGGGCACTCGACGTTGGTGTGCAGCGCGCGGAGGGTCTTCCCGGCGCGGTCGCCGAGGACCAGGTAGGTCCGGCCGCCGGTGGCGACCGTGGCGTAGAAACGGTCGTCGTCGGCGAAGGTGACGCCCCATACGTTGAGGTCGGCCGCCCGGTGCTCCCTGCCGTCCAGGATGAAGCGGTAGGACTCCAGGCTCCGGTCCAGCCGGCCCGTCCGGAGGTCCAGGACCGAGGTGCGGGTCGAGAAGGCGCTCCCGGCGTACGAGTCGCCGCTGACGAAGACCGTCCACGCCACGACCCGCCCGCCGGGCGCCACCCGGGCCCGGCTCGGAATGCCCGCCAGGTCGTACCGCCCCAGCTCCCGCAGCCGTGCGTCGAGCACGACGGCGCGGTAGCCGTCCCGGAGCGCCCCGCGCACCGCCTGGAGGCAGACGCCGGTGCCCGCGTCGGAGTGGAACCGCAGGCACCGCACGCCCGAGGCGGTGCGCGGGCCGGACGGGTCCGCCCCGGCCACCGAGGTGAGCTCGTCCCGGTGCGGACCCCAGGCCATGTTGCGGAAGATGGTACGGCCCGGCGTGCCGAGGACCACGTCGCCGGAGCGCACCTCGGGTCCCCCGGCCTGGACGCGGTCCTTCTCCGCCGCGCGGTCCGCCGCCCGCAGGGTCGCGCCAAGGGCCACGCCGCCCAAGACGAGGACCGCCACGAGCAGGATCACGATCCGGTGCGCACGTCTCAACGGACCTCCTCCCCACCGCCGTCGGGCCCGCTCACCCGTGCGCCGGGCCGCAGCAGCCGCGCGCTCGCCAGCGCCGAGACGGCCAGCCCGAGGGCCGCAAGGCCCAGCGCCGTACGGTCACCCCAGGCGGTCCACGCCGCGCCGAACGCGATCGAACAGACGAACCGGGCCCCCGCCTGACCCGTCTGCACCACGGCCAGCCCGCTGCCCCGCACCGCCTCGGGCACGGCGTCGGCCGTTGCCGCGGCCAGCACGCCGTCCGTCGCCGCGTAGAACGACCCGTGCAGCGCGAGCACCACCCCGGCGAGCGCCGGGGAGTCGCCCAGCGGCGCGACGAGCAGCACATACGCCCCCAGCAGCGCGAGGTGGCCGCCGAGGAAGCACCCGCGACGGCCGAACCGGTCGGCCAGGGCCCCCACCGGCACCGCCAGCAGCAGGAAGGCGGCCGCCGTGGCCAGGGGGAGCAGCGGGAACCAGGACTCCGACAGATCCAGCCGGCGTTGCAGCGTCAGATAGAGGAACGAGTCGCTGACCGTCGTCAGCCCCAACAGCGTCGCGCACCCGGCCAGCCGGCGGACCTCGGACCGTCGCAGCAGCGCACGCGCCGGGGCGCGCGGAGAACGGCGCGCCGTACGGCCGGACGTCCGCTCCGGCGTACCGGAGCGCCCGGGGACGAACAGCAGCAGGACGAGTACGCCGAGTGCCGCCACGCACCCGCTCACGGTGAACACCGCGTCGTACCCCCCGGCCGCCGCGCGGAGGATGAGGAACGCCGCCACCGGGCCGAGCAGCGCACCGGCCGTGTCCATCGCGCGGTGCGCGCCGAACGCCCGTCCCCGTTGGGCCGGTTCGCAGGCCAGCGAGATCATGGCGTCGCGCGGCGCCGTGCGCAGCCCCTTGCCCGCGCGGTCGGTCGCGAGCACCGCGCCGATCAGCGGCACGGTGTGCGCAGCGAGCAACAGGGGCTTGCAGAGCGCCGACAGGCCGTAGCCGGCAGCGGCCACGGCCTTGGGCCCCGCGCCGCGGTCGGCGAGCCCGCCGCCGAGCAGCCGGACCAGGGCGCTGACGCCGTTGTAAACGCCGTCCAGGATCCCGAACCCGAGCGGGGAGAGGCCCAGGCCGGCCACCAGGTAGAGCGGCAGGACGGCGGTGACCATCTCCGAGGAGACGTCCGTGACCAGGCTGACCGTCCCCAGCACGAGCACCGTGCCGGGGACGGCGGCGTACCGCCCGGCCCGGCCGGCGGGAGCGGCGGTGGACGGCGCGGTGGTCGGCGGCGCGGTACGGCTGTCCGCGAGGTACACGGTCAGCTGTTCCAGACGCCGGTGATGTCCTTGCCGCGCGCCGCGTTCCCGGCGTGCGCGGTCCCGTACATGTCCTCGATCGTGCGCAGCACGTCGTAGTGGTTGTACGTGGTCGCGGAGGTGGCTCCGGGCTTGACCGGCTGACCGTAGAGGACGGTCGGGATCCGGTTGCCGCTCAGCCGGTTGTCCTCGTCGAAGGTGACGAGCAGCAGGCTGTTGTGGGTCTTCGCCCAGTCCGCGTAGCCCTTGAGGTTCTTCTTGAGCCAGGTGTCACCGGTGGAGACGGAGCAGTCGTGCATGTCGCTGCACATGTCGGGGACCACGAAGGACACGGTCGGCAGCTTGGCGTAGTCGGTCGGGAACGCGGCGAAGGTGTGCGCGGTGCTGGTGGGCACGTTGCCGAAGCCGAACCACGGGTTGTGCTTCTGCCGGTACCGGCCGCTCTTGCAGACGGTCGAACCCTCGGCCGGCAGGCCCTCGTTGTAGCTCGCCCACGTCCTGCCCTCGGCGACCAGCTCGGTGGCCAGGTTGGGCGCGTCGCTGAACCCGGTCTCGACGCAGCTGTCGTCGGTGACGCCCTGGGTGTCCCCGGAGAAGAGGGCGTAGTAGTTGGGCTGGCTGGGGTGAGTCTCGGCGTACGAGGCGGTGAGGCTGGCGCCGCCCGCCGCCAGGGAGTTGAGGTAGGGGGCGGAGGACGAGCCCATGACCTGGCCGTACGCGTGGTTCTCGAACACCACGACCACGACGTGGTCCGGGGTGGGGACGGCCGCCGTGGGGGACGCGGAGGAGGTGGCCGACCAGAGGCCGAGGGAACCGGCGGCCAGCCCGAGGACGGCGGCGAGGGCGCCGAGATGACGTCTGTGGGGGCGTGAGGCGAGGGGCATGGGGTCTCCGATGTGGGGGGAGGGGAGGGGCGTTGGTGAGCGGAGGGGCGCGTGGGCAGCGTAGGCGTGCGGTGTGGCATGGACGCGTCATCGTGGTGACGTGCCGGGGAACGGCCTCCGAGGCGGGGATGGACGGCGGCCCGGACCGCGTCCCCCGAAGGAACCGCCAGGCGCCCGAAGGAGCCGTCGGGCGGGGGATATCAGGCGGCGGGAAGGCCGAGCAGGCTCCGCGCCACATGCTGTGGTGACGTGCCGCGTTCCCGCGCGAGCGCGACGAGGGCGCGGCAGGCCAGCTCGTTCACCCCGAAGCTCAGCGCCTCGGGGGAGACCCAGCGGGCGGCCTCGGCGCTCCGGTCGGGGTCGTTCTCGGCGCAGGCCGCGACGTAGACGGCCGCGGCCTCGAACAGGTTGTGCTGTCGCTCCGGCGGGTGGCGCTGGGGCGCGCCCTCACCCTGCCCGGTCGGCCGTAAGTGCCTGCGAAGCCTGTCGAACACGCGGATCACCTGCCCCCGGTGAGCGGCTCTTCCTGCGGTTGTGCAAGTGTGCCCGGTTCACGGGGAGTTGAACCCGAGGACAGGGCAGGGGTGTCCGCGGGCGGCCGCCTGCCAGGCCGGAGGGTATTAAGGCGGATGCGAGATATGTCGAAACGACCTACGATGTCATTGCCGCCACCGGGGTGGGCGGCGATCGCGCTCTCGCGCGAACGACTTGTCGAGGAAGGGGCGGTGCATGACGATGCGGGAGACGCAGTTCACGTCCGGCGGGGCGCGGATCCGGTGGACCGAGGCGCGGGGGGACGGAGCGCCGCTGGTGTACGTCCACGGACTCGGCGCCGCCTCCGCCGTGTACCACGCCCATATCGCCGCGCACCCGGCTCTCCGGGGGCGGCGCTCCCTCTTCGTCGACCTGCCCGGGCACGGAACGAGCGACCGGCCCGCCGACTTCGGCTACACCCTGGAAGAGCACGCCGACGCGCTCGGAGCCGTGCTGGACGCGGCGGGGGCGGGCGGTGCGGAACTCGTCGCGCACAGCATGGGAGGGGCGGTCGCCGTCGTCCTCGCCCACCGTCGGCCCGGCCTCGTCTCCCGCCTTGTCCTCGCCGAGGCCAACCTCGATCCGTACCCGCCCGCGACCGCGGGAAGCAGTGGCATCGCGAACTACACCGAGGAAACGTTTGTGCGCGGTGGGGGCTTCGAGGAGACGCTGGAACGGGTCGGAGGGGTCTGGGCGGCGACGATGCGCCTGGCCGATCCGACGGCGCTGCACCGCAGCGCCACCTGGCTGGTCCGCGGCACGCGGCCGACGATGCGGTCGATGCTGACCGGCCTGCGCATCCCCCGCGTCTACCTCCAGGGCGCGTGGAGCGGCGAACTCGCGGGGCGGGAGGGGCTGGAGAGGGCCGGTGTGGTCGTCAGGACCGTGCCGGACGCCGGGCACGTGATGATGTTCGACAATCCGGACGCCTTCGCCGCGGTGGTCGCCGGGGACGCGGGGGGCGAGTTCGTCGGCCGCGCGGAGGCGTTCGCGGCCGGCCGCTGATCGTTTGCCCGGCCCGCGCATCCGCAGCCTCCCCTCGTCCCGAGAACCACCCGGAACCGCGTGCTTGCCGTCCGCCGACGGGGTGAGCGAGGCTTGCACGACACTGCCGGGAACGCGGAGCGGGAGGCGGCGCATGGGGCTCGGCACGGGGATGGGTACGGGGTCCGGCGAGGACTCCGGCGAGGGGTTCGCGGCGATAGTCGCCGAACTGACACGGCGGGCCGACGGCATACGGCACGCCTTGGTGCTGTCCAACGACGGCTTGGTGAGGGGCGCCGACGAAGGGCTGACCAGGGAGGACGCCGAGCATCTGGCCGCGGTCGCCGCGGGGTTGCACAGCCTCGCCCGGGGCACCGGGCGGCAGTTCCGGGCGGGCCGGGTACGGCAGACCATGATCGAGTTCGATGGTGGTGTGCTCTTCGTGTCGGCCGCCGGGGACGAGAGCTGCCTGTGCGTACTGGCGGGCGGGGCGGCCGACATCGGGCACATCGCCTACGAGATGACCGTGCTGGCCGACCGGGTGGCGGCGGCCACGGCGGGACAGGCGCGGAACGGGGCCGGCTCCCGCCCGCCGGGAGGCGCGGGAACGGGCGCCGTGCGGGGCCCGGACGATCCGTCGCAGGGGCCGGGGGAGTGGTGCGTCCGGCCCGGGTGAGAGCGGGACAGGGGCGGGGGCGGCGGATGCCCGGCGCCCCGCGCTCACGTCGGTGTGCCGGCGGGGAAGGCGTACACCCGGAGCGGGTGGAGGCGCAGTTCGTGAGGGCCCATGCAGTCGGCGGCGAGGGTGGCCACGAACGCTCCGCACGCGCAGGCCATGTTGGGGCCTCCGGTACCGAGTGGTCCGCAGCACCCGTGATGGATGCCGAGGGACTCGGCCGGCCGCAGGCCGCGCACATCCTCCGGGTGCACGATCACGGAGCCCTGGGGGCCTCGGGGCACCATGTCGGTCATCCCGGGCGGCATGAGAGGTCCACGACTTCCGCGCGTGCCCATGGCCCGGGCGTCCGCGTCCTGAGCCTCAGGGGTCACGAAGGGCGCGCCCCAGGGCTCGCGATCGATGACATAGGCGCCGCGCGGGACGGTCGACGGGGCGAGTCCGGTCACGCTGTCGCGGTCCTTGTCATGCGTGGAGACGTCCGGGACTTGCGCGAGCCGTCGCAGGTCAGGGGTGAGCTCGGCACCGCATTTCGCGCAGAGGAAGACCGTCATGGCAGCCGTTGTACCGCACAGGCGGTATGTACCGTCACGGCCGGTGGTGCCGACGGTGGCGGGGCCGGTATCGGCGTAGGCGGTGGGTCGGAGTGGCCGGAACGACGGTCCGTGCCGTGACGGGAGGGACGCATGGGGCGTTGTCAGACCCTTCCTCTACATTCGTCACTGTGAGTAGTCGACGAGTGGCGGGAGAGTGTCATGACGGGTCGGTGCGTGTCCGGCGGCGTGGCGGAGAGCGGTGTCCCCTTCGGGAGGGCGGCGCGGGAGCTCGGGCTGAAAGCGGGCGAGTTGGAACTCGCCGTACAACTGGCTGAGGTACGGACGACGGCCGGGTGGGGTCCCGGGAGCCCCCGGCGGATCCGGCGGGAGGACATCGAGCGGCACCGGTCGGCCGACGGGTTTCCCGACGCCCTCAAAGGCCGTCTGCGGACGGTCGGCACGAAGGAGGGTGCCGAGCTCGCGGGCATCGCCCCTGCACGCTTCACCCGGCTGGCCAGAAGCGGTCTGCTCGTCCCGGTGCGGTTCTGGATCAACCGCTACGGGGCGGTCGTCTGGCAGTACCTCGCGTCGGACGTGACCGATTTCGTCACCCGCCGGTCCGCCCTGCTGACCGGCAGACTCCCGGCCGAGCTCCGCACGCCGACGGGCGGCGGCGGAGACCGGCGGGGAGAACGCTGGCGCGGTCTGCGGGTCGAACAGCTCGAAGCCCAGGCGGAGGATCCATGGCAGCGCGTGGCGGCCGTCGCCGCTGTGCTCCCTCCGGACCGACTGGTACGGGCCGTCCCGGACCCGGCCGACCGAGCATGGGTGAGTGCCCTGCGCCCGGCACTCACCACCGTCCGGCCGGAAGCACCGGCCGGCCGCGCGGCGGTGGAGGGGCTGCTGTTCGCCGACGGTCCCGAGGAGATCGCGCGATATCAGGCACGGGTGGCGTCAGCGGTGGCCGAGGCCCGGGCGTGCGGGTCGCCGCCGGGGCGGGAGAGGGCCGAGGGCGGGGCTGTACTGGGTGCGGGTGCGGGTGCGGGTGTCCGGGGCGCCGCGATGCGTCAACCGGCGCTGCCGGTCAGCGGGTTCGCCCGCTTGGAACGTACGGACCCGACGACTGCCGACACCGCGCCGGGCGCCCGTGACGAGCCGCCCGTGCCCGCGTCGGCGGACGGGCCGGACGCGGTCGGGAGGGAGCGAGCGGCAGCCTCCCCGGCGGCCGGCGGGGCGGCGTCGATCCCGCGCTCGCCGAGCGGTACGCCCGTTGCCCGCGTGGGGAGGAGCGCGCCGGCCGTCAACATCCCCCTACCGTCGCCGGGCGGCCGTGGAATGCGTTCCGTGCGGCGGACCCTCGAACGGTTCCTCGGGCGTGCCGAACGGCCGCGGGCGGCGGCCCGACGAGAGCGCCCTGCCGGGAGGACACGTCCGGAAGGGCGAAGGCGAACGGTTCCCGGACGTCCGCGGAGGCACGACGTCGGACGCCCGATGGTGCCGCACCCCGTGGCCGCGTACGGTCGGGTGAAGGGAGGTGCGCCGGAGCGCGAAGGCTGAGCCGTGCCGCACCGCCGCCGGCCGGCCCTGGCGCGGTGGGCCACTACGCGGGCCGAACGGGGGAGCCGACGGTGCCGGTGCGGCGGGCAGGCCGGGTCTGGGCGGCCGTACGGGCGGGCTGGCTCGGCCAGGTGATTCGCCGGGGCGTGCGGCCGGCTGTGGAGGCGGTCTCCGTCGAACGGATCAGCGAACTACCTTGATGCCGAAGGGGGTGCCGAAACCGAGGGCGAAGCCGATGGCGGAGTGCATGTGGCGTACGTTCTCGGCGGGCACGGCCCGCAGGAGCTTGAGCAGCATGTGTCGCATCGGCTTTCCCTGGTCTGTTCGATGGCCGCGTCCACCTGGTGGTGCAAGGCGGCGAGTGTTCCGTTGTTGTTGATGAGCAGCTCGCCTTGGTTCAGGGACAGCCGCTCGGACTCGTGCGCTGCGTCTGCGGCCCTGGGCCGGTCGACGAACCACAAGATGAAGCCGGGGTCGGCCAGGGTGTGGGCCTCGTTTTCAAAGCGGACGTCCGGCACAACGACGGGACGGAGATCCCCTGCCCGGTACGTGGTGCCGGCCTCGTGGAGGAGCACGTCGACCCAGTGGTCCGCGTTGATGTGGTGGCGTACGCCTTCGGCGCCGAGCCGTTGCAGGAAGCGCCGGGCCTCGGTATAGCGCTCCTTGACTGCCTCCCAGCCCAGCCGGCCCACCGCCTCGGCCGGACGCAGGGCGCTGCCTTCCCGCCCTGCCGGGGCGATCACGGGGTCCATGCCGAGGAGCATGTCCTTGAGCGGGTCGGCCAGAGCCACGCGCCGGAATCCGTGAGCTGTGACGAGCCGTGCGGCCATGGTGTCCTTGCCGCTGCGGGCCCGCCCGATGATCCCGATGTCTCGCACCATTCCCCTTCCCTCGACCGTCGCGAGGGTTGGGTTCGGGAGGGGCACAGTCTGATGCTCCGCGCACAGGAGAGAACAGTGAAGCCCCCGCCGTAGGGCGAGGGCTTCATAAGGTGAAACGTCCGCCGTCGTTGCTCGATATTGGCTACTCGCCGTGTCCGCGACGGGTGTTCGTCCACCACGAGTGCACCGTGGGCAACGCAACCAGCAGACTTGATATAGCAGCGATCAGGCTTGCGATCGCCTGGATGGCATCGGTCACCAGTCGACTCCCGAGCGTTCGGAAGACGCCGGCCCCGGCCGGAGGTCAGTCGCCTAGATACAACGTGGGCGACGTTGCTTCGCCGGCCGTGGTGTGCGCCTTCGCTGGATGCCCGGGGCTGGCCCGGGCAGTGCTCGGGGTGGCTCGCATCATGTCCCCTCCCGGGATCTCGACACGACGTGGTGATCTCTACGGCGTCAGCCGATAACTCCTATGGTTCCCCAGCACCTTCTTGCTGCCAAGAGAAATGGCAGGTTCCTCGACGGGAACAACCGCCTGGGCCCAGGAGGGCCTCGGCTTCCTCACGGAGCACCGCGCGGTGGCTGGGGGTGACGCGGGCCCGCGCTCCGTGCCGAGGAACAGCGTCGCGGCGGCCACGACGGCACCGACCATGGGTTCGGTGTGGCCTATGCCGGCGGGGGCGGGAACCTACGCTCCGAGCAGGGAGAGGGCGGCCATGACGATGGCGCGCACCATCACGGGGTTGTCTCGGATGTCGTCTCTCGTGATCACGCCTTTCCGGTCACGCGGATGGCCTCGGCGATGTCCGCACCGAGGGCGGAGACGCCGGCCAGGGGCGCGGCGTAGCGCCAGCGTTCGATGGCCCGTAGCCGTGTCTCGTGGTCGGCGAATTCGGCGGGCGTGGTGGTCTGGGTCTGGGGGCAGGCCGCGGACGTCGTCGCGGAGGCCCACGCGGGCGGAGATGCTGACGCCGAGGGAGTCGCGTTGGCTCATGCTGCCGTCACCAGCTCGGGCACGGCGCGCACCAGATCGGCGCGGGCAGCGTCCTTCTTCGGGGACGGCTTGATCGGGCGGAAGGTGATCGAGCCGTCCGCGTTCTTCTCCACCGTTCACAGCCCCTCGCTCAGCGGATCGGCCGACGCGGGCTTGGCCTTCTCCGGCGGAGCGGACGGCTTGGCGGGTCGCGGCTGCACCGGCTCGGCCGGGGCCGGCGTCTGCGGCAGCGTCGGTTTCGCCTTCGACGGGGCGGGAGTCAGGAGCTTACGCGGGGACGCGGGCCCGGGGGATGCCGTCGGCGTCCGGGCCGGTGAAGCCCAGGGAGCACTGGACGTCGGCGTAGGCGCGGATGCGCGGCCAGTTACGCGGGAGCTGGGTACGGCGGGTGCCGGTGGACCAGTCGCCGCTCACCAGGCACCGCCGCGGGCCCCGCGTAACCCGGGCAGCCCATCGGCGTTGGCACCATATGAACAACGTCAAGCGCACACTCGCGGCCCTCGCCCTCGCCGGGGCCGTCCTGTCCTTCTCCGGCACAGCCCACGCGGACGAAAACCCCGTGACGACCGTCACCGGGGGCATCCTCGGGCTGGGTGACAGCGGAGGCCAGAACCGCGACGAGTCGTCCAACCAGGCTCTCGACGTCGTCGGAGATTCACTGATGAACGGCCTGAGCAACGCCTTTGCCCCAGTCGCAAGTATCGCGGGTATCAGCGGAGTCGGTCCCTCCCTCGTCTGACACCCTCACCTCACAGCCGGGCCCGGCGCAACGCGTCGCACAGCACGTACAGCGCGGTCGGGTACCACCGGCAGCCCGAGGGTTCCACCGCTCCCCGGAGTCGGCCCGGGCCTGGGCCGACTCCGGGTGGAGCCGGTGGCCGTCAGAGCCGGCCCACGTCCGTGACGCGGACGACCGCGCGGCCCTCCTCGTCGGACGCCGCCAGGTCCACCTCGGCCGAGATGCCCCAGTCGTGGTCGCCGTTGGGGTCGGCGAAGGTCTGCCGGACGCGCCAGAGGCCGTCCTCCGGTACCTCTTCGATGCGCAGCAGCTTGGGGCCGCGCGCGTCGGGTCCGGTGCCGAGGTCGTCGTACTCGTCCCAGTAGCCGTCCATCGCGGCGCCCCAGCGCTCCTCGTCCCAGCCGGACTCGGCGTCCATCTCGCCGAGCTCGCCGACCCGGTCGAGCGCGGCCAGCTCGACGCGGCGGAACAGCGCGTTGCGGACCAGCACCCGGAAGGCGCGGGCGTTGGCCGTGACCGGCTTGACCTGGTCGGCGCGCTCCTGCGCCTCCTCGGCCGTCTCCTCCTCCGGGTTGGCGAGCTGCTCCCACTCGTCCAGCAGGCTGGAGTCGACCTGCCGCACCATCTCGCCCAGCCAGGCGATCAGATCCTCGAAGTCCTCCGATTTCAGGTCGTCCGGCACGGTGTGGTCCAGTGCCTTGTACGCGCTCGCCAGGTACCGCAGCACGATGCCCTCGGTACGCGCCAGGTCGTAGTACGAGGTGAACTCGGTGAAGGTCATCGCCCGCTCGTACATGTCGCGGATGACGGACTTCGGCGACAGCGGGTGGTCGCCCACCCAGGGGTGGCTCTTGCGGTAGACGTCGTAGGCGTGCGTCAGCAGCTCTTCGAGCGGCTTGGGGTAGCTGACGTCCATCAGCCGCTCCATCCGCTCCTCGTACTCGATGCCCTCGGCCTTCATCTCCGCGACGGCCTCGCCACGCGCCTTGTTCTGCTGCGCGGCGAGGATCTGCCGGGGGTCGTCCAGCGTCGACTCCACGACCGACACCATGTCGAGCGCGTAGGACGGCGACTCCGGATCCAGCAGCTCGAAGGAGGCCAGGGCGAAGGTGGACAGCGGCTGGTTGAGCGCGAAGTCCGACTGGAGGTCCACCGTCAGCCGGACGATACGGCCCTCGGCGTCGGGCTCGTCGAGCCGCTCCACCACACCGCCGTCCAGCAGGGAGCGGTAGATGGCGATGGCGCGGCGGATGTGCCGGAGCTGGTTCTTCCGGGGCTCGTGGTTGTCCTCCAGGAGCCGGCGCATCGCCTCGAAGGCGTTGCCCGGCCGTGCGATGACCGCGAGCAGCATCGCGTGCGTGACCCGGAACCGGGAGGTGAGCTGCTCGGGCTCGGAGGCGATGAGCTTCTCGAAGGTGTTCTCGGTCCAGCCGACGAAGCCCTCCGGCGCCTTCTTGCGGACCACCTTGCGGCGCTTCTTCGGGTCGTCGCCCGCCTTGGCCAGCGCCTTCTCGTTCTCGATGACGTGGTCCGGGGCCTGGGCCACCACGAAGCCCGCCGTGTCGAAGCCGGCCCGTCCGGCGCGGCCCGCGATCTGGTGGAACTCCCGCGCCCGCAGCGTGCGCACCCGCTGGCCGTCGTACTTCGTGAGTGCGGTGAACAGCACCGTCCTGATCGGCACGTTGACGCCCACGCCCAGGGTGTCCGTACCGCAGATCACCTTCAGCAGTCCGGCCTGCGCCAGCCGCTCCACCAGCCGCCGGTACTTCGGCAGCATGCCCGCGTGGTGCACGCCGATGCCGTGCTTGACGAACCGGGACAGGTTCCGCCCGAACTTGGTGGTGAACCGGAAGTTGCCGATCAGCTTGGCGATTTCGTCCTTCTCCTCGCGCGAGCACATGTTGATGCTCATCAGCGCCTGCGCCCGTTCGACGGCCGCCGCCTGCGTGAAGTGGACGATGTAGACCGGCGCCTGCCGGGTCTGGAGGAGCTCGGTCAGCGTCTCCGTCAGCGGCGTCGTGCGGTACTCGTACGACAGGGGGACGGGCCGGGTCGCCGAGCGCACGACCGCGGTGGGCCGGCCGGTGCGGCGGGTCAGGTCCTCCTCGAACCGCGAGACGTCGCCCAGCGTCGCCGACATCAGAATGAACTGGGCCTGGGGCAGCTCCAGCAGCGGGATCTGCCACGCCCAGCCGCGGTCCGGCTCCGCGTAGAAGTGGAACTCGTCCATCACGACCTGGCCGATGTCGGCGTCCTTGCCGTCCCGCAGGGCGATCGAGGCCAGCACCTCGGCCGTGCAGCAGATCACCGGGGCGTCGGCGTTCACGGAGGCGTCACCGGTGAGCATGCCGACGTTCTCGGTGCCGAAGATCTTGCACAGGTCGAAGAACTTCTCCGACACCAGCGCCTTGATCGGCGCCGTGTAGAAGGTCACCTGGTCGTTGGCGAGCGCCGTGAAGTGGGCCCCGGCCGCCACCAGGCTCTTGCCCGAGCCGGTCGGCGTGGAGAGGATCACGTTCGCCCCGGAGACCACCTCGATCAGCGCCTCCTCCTGGGCGGGGTACAGCGTGATGCCCCGCTCCTCGGCCCAGGTCGAGAAGGCCTCGAAGAGGGCATCGGGGTCGGCATGGCTCGGCATCTGATCGATAAGGGTCACACCCCCATACTGCCTGGCCCCGGCCCGGATCAGGGAACCGGCCGGTCGAACGATGATCATCCGGGCATTACGCTGAGTCGCCGACACGGCGTCAGAAAGGGAAAGGCGCCGGCGGTGAAGGGGCGGAACGACCATGATGGGACCGGCGCACTCGCTCTCCGGGGCCGCGGCCTGGCTGGGGGTGGGAGCCGCCGCCGCGGGCGCCGGACATCCGATGCCCTGGCCGGTGCTCGCCGTCGGCGCCCTGATCTGTGCCGGGGCCGCCCTCGCCCCGGACCTCGATCACAAATCGGCCACGATATCGCGCTCCTTCGGCCCGATATCCCGGATCCTCTGCGGTGTCATCGACGCCCTCTCCCACAGCGTCTACAAGGCCACCCGCGGCAAGGGAGACCCCCGGCGCAACGGAGGCCACCGCACCCTCACCCACACCGCGGTCTGGGCGGTGCTGATCGGCGCCGGTGCCTCGGCGCTGGCCATGGGAGGCGACCGCTGGGCCGTGCTCGGCATCCTCTTCGTCCACCTGGTGCTCGCCGTCGAGGGACTGCTCTGGCGGATGGCCCGGACCTCCAGCGACGTCCTGGTCTGGCTGCTCGGCGCCACCAGCGCCTGGATCCTCGCCGGCGTGCTCGACCGGCCCGGCAACGGATCCGACTGGCTGTTCGCCGACCACCCCTACCTCTGGCTGGGCCTGCCCATCGTGCTCGGCGCCCTCGTCCACGACATCGGGGACGCCCTGACCGTCTCCGGCTGCCCGATCCTCTGGCCGCTCCCCATCGCCCGCAAGCGCTGGTACCCGGTCGGACCGCCGAAGGCGATGCGGTTCCGGGCCGGCAGCAAGGTGGAGATCAAGGTGTTGATGCCGCTCTTCATGGTGCTCGGCGGGATAGGGGCACTCGGCGCGCTCGACCTCGTCTGAGACCCCGGCGGAACGGCCGCCGGACCACCCCCCGGCACCGCGCGGGGATCTTGACGCCCCGTCGGACCGTGCCCCTACGGTGGCCGCATGCCCGCCGCCGCCCCGATCCCTTCCCTGCTGTACTACGCCGGTTCTCTCGACCTGGTGACCGAAGTCGCCACCCGGCTGCGCCTGATCACCAGCCCCCGCGATCCGCTCCCCAGGGGACTGTGGGAGAAGAACCGCGCGATACGCCGGCACGCCCGGCAGGCGGCCGAAGAGGAGGAGCGGGCCGAGCGGGGCCGCGCGTCGTTCGAGGAACTGCTGCGAGACCCCGGGCAGGAGTGGGCGCGCGCGTCGACGAGCTTCCACCCCGGCTCCCTGGCCGGGTACTTCGCCCGCGCCGACCTCCCGCCGTTCCTGGCGGCCTGGCGCGATGGCGAAGCCCCCTGGCCCTTCGCCGATGCCCCCTCCCCTCGCGACTTCCTCCTCGCCGCCCACCCGCTGCTGCGGCTGCGGGCCCTCCTGCCCGACTGGCCCCGGCCCGGCTACGGACGCGACCGCGTCCACCTGGACGCCGGGGAACAGCTGTCGGCCGGGATGGTCCTGGCGCGCGCCGACCGCTACGACCTGCTCGGGCAGGTCGTGGCCGCGGGCGGCCGGGCGCTCCTCGCCCCGGTCCGCCCGGCCTTCGAGACGCCCCTGCGCGAACGGAGCGTACGGGCGCTCCGCGCGGCCCTGGCCGCCGACCGGCGTGGCCGCGACCGCCTCTTCCGCGGCTTCGCCGCGGAGCCCGACCCGGAGCCCGATCAGCGGTGGATCGCGATCGACTGGCACGCCGTACGGCAGGCGGCGGACGCGGACGCCGACGGCCCGGGCCTGCGCGAACAGGCCCCCGAGATCGTGGCCCACCCCCGGTGTCCGATGGACCTGCGCGTCCTGATGGCGACCCGCTGGGCGGACACGTTCCTGTGGTCCCGGTTGCTGTCCGACCGGCCCACGGGCCTGCACCTGCTGCGCACCCTGCCGATGCGGCCGGACCGCTCCCTGGCGGGGCCCTTCTCGTACGTCGACGAGACCGGGGTCGAGGTCGGCGACGTCCTCGGCCTGGCGCACCCCGCCGGCCTCTTGCTGCGGGACGCGGCGGGGCTGCCCGGGAGCGCGCGCCGGCAGCCGGGGAAGTGCGTGATCACGGAGGACGACGGGCGAGGGCCGAGACGGCTGGTCCGGGGCATCACGGAAGCGGTCGACCACTACCTCGGCGACGACCCCGGCGCCTGGACCATCGCCTGCCGCCTCGTGGAAGGCCGCCGCTTCACCGGCCCGGTGAGCGAACTCCTCGCCAGGGCGACAGCGGGCCGCCCCCGCCCGAAGCCCGGTGGCGACGACGACAGCCGCGTGCCGGCGACGGACGGCGCCTGACGCCGGGCGGCTTACCCGACGGGCGGCCTGCCCGCCGTGCGCGGTCGACCGCCGGATGGCGGACCTCGTGCGGCGCGGGCGCGGCCGGCGCCCTGCCAGCCCCCGCCCGAGCGGGAGGACGATGGTGGCGCCCGTACCGGCCGCCGGGACCGAAACGGGCGTGCCGGTTGTCGAGGGCGGGCCGGTCGGGCTCACCGTCTGGGAATGACGTGCCGCGGGTACGGCGCCGGGTGCTGCTTGCGTTGAACGGTCCCGGCACGGACGTGTCCTGCCGGCCGGTGACACCGCGTACGCTCCGGAACCGCCGTCCTCCGGCCGGCCGGAGCCGTGCCTACCGCTGCCAGGACCGCCACAGCGCCGCGTACGTCCCGTCGGCCGCGACCAGCTCGTCGTGGCTGCCCAGTTCGCTGATCCGGCCGTCCTCCGCGACCGCGATCACGTCGGCGTCGTGCGCCGTGTGCAGCCGGTGCGCGATGGCCACCACCGTCCGTCCCTCCAGTACCTTCGCCAAGGAGCTTTCCAGCCGCCGGGCCGCCCGCGGGTCCAGCAGCGACGTCGCCTCGTCCAGCACCAGCGTGTGCGGGTCGGCCAGCACCAGCCTCGCCAGCGCGATCTGCTGCGCCTGGGCCGGGGTGAGGGCGAGCCCGCCGGAGCCCACCTCGGTGTCCAGCCCCTTCTCCAGCGCCCGCGCCCACTCCTCGGCGTCCACCACCTTCAGCGCCGTCCACAACTCCTCGTCACCGGCGCCGGACCGGGCGAGCAGCAGGTTGTCGCGGAGCGAGCCGACGAAGACGTGGTGCTCCTGGTTGACCAGCGCCACGTGCTGCCGCACCCGCTCGGCGGGCATCCGGGACAGCTCGGCGCCGCCCAAGGTCACCGCACCGGAACGCGGGGCGTAGATGCCCGCCAGCAACCGGCCCAGCGTCGACTTGCCCGCACCGGACGGACCGACCAGCGCCACCCGCGTCCCGGGCGGCACGTCCAGGGACACGTCGTGCAGCACGTCGTTCCCCGGCGCGTAGCCGAAGCGCACCCCGTCCGCCCGCACGGCCCGCCCCTCGGGGCGGACGGTCTCGTCACCGCCCGCGGGCTCGATCTCGCGGACGCCCACCAGCCGGGCCAGCGACACCTGGGCCACCTGGAGCTCGTCGTACCAGCGCAGCACGATCCCCACCGGTTCGGTCAGCATCTGCGCGAACAGCGCGCCGGTCGTCAACTGGCCGACGGAGATCCACCCTTGGAGGACGAAGACCCCGCCGAGGAGCAGCACCGAACCGGTCACGAGCGCGTGCGTCATGTTGACCACGGGGTAGAACACCGTGCGCAGCCAGAGGGTGTACCGCTCCGAGCGGGTCCACTCCAGGATTCGCCGGTCCGACAGCGCCACGCGGCGCGCGCCCAGCCGGTGCGCCTCGACGGTCCGCCCGGCGTCCACTGTCTCCGCCAGCGACGCGGAGACCGCGGCGTAGCCCGCCGCCTCCGCGCGGTAGGCGCGCGGGGCACGCGGGAAGTACCAGCGGCAGCCGGCGATCAGCAGCGGCAGCGCCACCAGCACGGCCAGTGCCAACGGGGGCGCCGTCACCGTCAGGGCGCCCAGCAGCAGCGCGCCCCAGACGACGCCGATCGCCAGCTCGGGGACCGCCTCCCGCATGGCGTTCGCCAGCCGGTCGACATCGGTGGTGATCCGGGACAGCAGGTCACCGGTGCCCGCGCGCTCCAGGACGCCCGGCGGCAGCCGCACCGAGCGGACGAGGAAGTCCTCGCGCAGGTCGGCGAGCATCTCCTCGCCGAGCATCGCGCCGCGCACCCGCGTCATGCGGGTGAACAGCGTCTGCACCGCCAGGGCCACGGCGAACAGGGAGATCACCGGCCCCAGGCGGACGGCCGCGCCGTCCGACAGGTCCTCGACGAGGCCGCCCAGCAGGTACGGGCCCACCATCGACGCCGTCACGGCGACGGAGTTGACGACGACCAGCAGGACCAGCGCACGCCGGTGCCGGCGCGCCAATTCCCGTACGCAGCGGCGTACGGTCGCCGGCCCGCCGACCGGCAGGGTGGTCGCGGACTCCGGGGCCGCCGGGTCGTGGGCGGGCGGTGTCACACCGATCATTCCGAGTCCCCGATCCGTCCGTTCGCCGATGCGCTGACCGCCCGCGTGAGGACGGCGTCCGGGGCGCCGCCCGAGCCGGCGCCCGTGCCGTCGTCCAAGCCCTCGTCCAAGCCCTCGTCCGGCTCGCGGGTGACCGCGGTGCGGTAGGCCCGGTCCGTGCGCAGAAGTTCGTCGTGCCGCCCCACGGCCACCACCCGGCCGTCCCGCACCATCACGACACGGTCCGCCCGGTCGAGCAGCAGCGGACTGGAGGTGAACACCACCGTCGTGCGCCCCTTGCGCAGGGCGCGCACGCCCTCGCCGACCAGGGCCTCGGTGTGCGCGTCCACCGCCGACGTCGGCTCGTCCAGCACCAGCACCTCCGGATCCGCCACCAGGGACCTGGCGAGCGCCAGCCGCTGCCGCTGACCGCCCGACAACGACCGGCCGCGCTCGGTGATGTGGGCGTTCATGGCACCACCGGACGGATCCGCCGCGGAACGCGCCAGCGAGTCCAGGACGTCGTCGCAGCGCGCCGCCGCCAGCGCGGCCTCCGGGGACACCCGGCCCGACGCCGGTACGTCCAGCAGCTCGGCCAGGGTGCCGGAGAGCAGCACCGGATCCTTGTCCTGCACCAGCACCGCCTCGCGGGCGGCCGCCAGCGGCACCTCGTCCAGGGCCACGCCGCCGAGCCGTACCGACGGCGTCCCGGCCGCGGCCTGCGGCGCGTGTCCGCCGAGCCGGTCGGCGAGCAGTCCGGCGGCGTCCGGATCCCCGCACACCACCGCCGTCAACTCACCCGCCCGCGCCCGCAGTCCCGTCACCGGGTCGTGGAGGTCGCCGCCGAGCGCACGGCCGGAGCCGGAACCGGAATCGGGACCGTCGCCGACCGGCGCGTCCGTACGCCGCAGCGCCAGCAGCCGGGCCGCCCGGTCGGCCGACGGCCGCGAGAACGAGTACGCCATCGCCGCCTCCTCGACCTGCCGCAGCGGGAAGAGCAGGAACGTGACGACGCCGTAGACGGTCACCAACTCGCCGACGGCCACCCGGCCGTCGCGCACCAGCCCGATCCCCAGCCAGACGACCGCGATCATCAGCAGTCCCGGCAGCAGCACCTGGACCGCCGCGATCAGCGCCCACATCCGGGCGCTGCGCACGGCGGCCCCCCGGACCTCCTGCGACGCCCGGCGGTAGCGGGTGAGGAACAGCTCCTCGCCGCCGATGCCGCGCAGCACCCGCAGCCCCGCGACCGTGTCCGACGCCAGCTCCGTGGCATGGCCCGCCAACTCCCGCTGCTCGTCCGCCCGGCGCGTCGCCGGCGGCAGCAGCGGCAGGACGGCCAGCACCAGCAGCGGCACGCCGACCGCCACCACCGCGCCGAGGACCGGCTGGTAGAAGACCAGGCCCACACAGACGGCGACCGTGGTGACCACCGCCGAGAGGAAGCGCGACTGGGTCTCCACGAACCAGCCGATGTGCTCCACGTCGGCCGTCGAGACCGTGACGACCTCACCGGCCGCGACCCGTCGCGTCAGCGCCGACCCCAACTCGGCCGCCTTGCGGGCGAGGAGCTGCTGCAACCGGGCCGCGGCGGTGATCCAGTTGGTGACGGACACCCGGTGGAGCATCGTGTCGCCGAGCGCGGTGAGCGCGCCCAGCAGCAGCATCAGGCCGCCCGCCAGCGCGAGCCGGGATCCCGACCGGTCGACCACGGCCTGCACCGTCATGCCCACGGCCAGCGGGAACAGGGCCACGGCGGCCATGTGCAGCACCCCCCAGCCCAGGGCCGCCGACTGCCCGCCGAGCTGGCGACGGCTCAGCCACCACAACAGCCGTGGGCCGGACCGGACGTCCGGCACTCCGGGATCGGCATAGGGGAGATCGCGAATACGCATGACGTCCCAAGGGCGCGAAGGGGGAAGGAAGAAGACCAGCCGTGCCAGCGTCGCTCGCCCGCCGCGCCGAGTTCAACCGAATTTCGGCGCCCCGCACGACACGCGAGCATCAGGCCAAAGCTCTACTGGTGCGTCGCGCGGCGACGCGCTTCACTCCTGCCGCATGAGACGACTGTTGCGCGCACTGTGCGCCGGCGCCGCCGCCCTGGCCCTGGGCACCGGCCCGGCCGTGGCCGCGGGATCGCCGGAACCGCCCGCCGAGTTCGGCACCGACTGGCACGACCCCGTCACCGCCGCACCCCCGGTGGCCGTCCCGGACACCACCTCCTGCACCGTGACCCTCGCGGACACCGAATTCCGCGACTACACGCCCTACAAGA
Organism: Streptomyces sp. URMC 126; assembly: GCF_051386555.1. Lineage (NCBI taxonomy): Bacteria > Bacillati > Actinomycetota > Actinomycetes > Kitasatosporales > Streptomycetaceae > Streptomyces > Streptomyces sp. URMC 126. Next base: position 2,117 of record NZ_JBPQTX010000083.1, on the reverse strand, counting down.
GCACCTACACGCCCCCCAAGGGCTGCGGAGACCGCTGGAACAAGGTCGTCCTGCGCCTCGACGGGTCGGTCGCCGGCCGCCAGTACGACCGCCTCGGCTACCTGCGCGTCGGCGGCGTCGAGGTACTGCGCACCTCCACCCCCGAGCCGTCGCCGGACGGCATAGCCTGGAAGGTCGAGAAGGACGTCACGCGGTACGCCGCCACCCTGCGCTCGCCGCAGCCCGTCGAGATGCTCATCGGCAACCTCGTCAACGAGACGTACACCGGCGTCATCAAGGTCAAGGCGACCCTGACCTTCTACGCCGCCGAAGGCCGGACGCGGCCGGCCGCCACCCCGGACCGGGTGCTGACACTGGACGGCGCCCACGAGGCGGGCACGGCCTACGAAGGAACGGTGACCACGCCGCGCAACAGCGAGCGCATCGTCGCCGAGGTCTACGCGACCGGGTCCGGCGGCGGCTGCGAGGAGTTCTGGTATCTCACCGTGCCCGACGCGGCGCCGTACTCCTGCAAGGCCGCCGACGGGCCGTACCGCGAGGTCAGGGTGGCCGTCGACGGCCGGCCGGCGGGAATCGCCGCACCCCATCCGACCATCTGGACCGGGGGCCGGTCCAACCCCTTCCTCTGGTACGTGATCCCGGCCCCGCGCGCCTTCGACGTACGTCCGCTGGAGTACGACCTCACCCCGTTCGCCGGATTGCTGAACGACGGCCGGCCGCACCGGATCACCGTCTCGGTCGCCGGGGTCCCCGCGGGGCAGAGCGGCTGGAGCACCCCCACCAACATCCTCGTCTGGCAGGACGCCAAGGCCACTCGCGTCACCGGCGGACTCACCGGGCACACGGAGAGCACGCCGGAGAACCACACGGCGTACACCCCCGGCGCGACCCACCGCTTCACCGCCGACGGCGGCCACTCCCTGACCGTCTCCGGGTACCTCGACACCTCGCACGGGAGGGTGGCGACCACCGTGCGCCGCACCGTCGGCGCCTCCTCCGCGCACCACTGGACCGACGGGGAGGGGACGGACGGGCTGCGCGCCCGGTGGACCGACGACGAGACGGTCACCGTGCGGGGCCGCGGCCCCGCCACGAGCACCCGTACCCAGCGCGCCTACACCCTGGACGGCGAGATCACCGGAGCCACCGGGCCGCGCCTGCGGACCGTGCTGACGACGGCCGACCGCGCCGAGAGCGTCACCCTGCGCGACGGCGTACGGACCGGCTGGTCGCGGCTGGACGACACCTACACCGGCGACGCCTCCTACAACCGGGACGTGCCGCGCGATCAGCGGCACGCCACCGGCGTCTCGCGCGAGCGCTATCGTCTGACCGGCCCGGGGCTCTGCCATGACCGGACGATCGCCACCGCCCAAGGCGCGCTCACGGAGGATTCGAACCGCTGCTGACGCAGGTCAGCGCGGCGGATGGTGCGGGAGCTGCCCGCGCATCAGCTCGCCCAGCAGGCCGCCGAGCTGCTCCCGCTGCCCGGCGGTCAGCGGGGACAGGATCTCCTCCACCGCCGCGCGCCGGGCCTCGCGCATCGCGCGGAGCGTCTCCCGGCCCTGCTCGGTGAGCTCGATCCTTATCACCCGGCGGTTGGAGGGGTCGGGGACGCGGCGCACCGCGCCGTTGGCCTCCAGCGCGTCGACGAGGGTGGTGACCGCCCTGGGCACCACCTCCAGCCGCTCGGCCAGGTCGGCCATGCGCGGCGGCTCCTCGCAGTGCGCGACGGACCGCAGCAGGCGGGACTGGGCGGGCGTGATGCCGACCGGGTCCAGATAGCGCTTCTGCGCGCGATTGAGCCTTCGGGTCAGCCGCAGAAGCTGCTCGGCGAGCTGTCCGGACGTGTCGGGGACGGTCATCGGGCCAGATTAGCAAGAGCAAGTGCATTGTGAGTATAGGTAACAGTGAGCTATGCTCTCATCGAGGCTCGGCGATACCCCGGCTCACGAGGCCGGGGCGCGCGCCGCCGTGCCCCGCCGTATCGCGCCGCGCCGTGCCGCCCCACCGGGCGCCGCCGCCCGGCTCGCTCCGCCCGCTCTCCCCACCGGACGTGCCACCGGACCGCAACGCGTCGAAGGAGCCCCTTGCGCCCCCACGAACCCGAATGGACC
>NZ_JBPQTX010000082.1:0-24708 GCF_051386555.1 Streptomyces sp. URMC 126 | reverse complement strand
CGGGGGGCGGCCCCCCCCCCGGGAAGGCCCGCCCCATGAGCACCACCCACCCTTCCCAGCCCGTGATACCCCGCGGGGACGACGCCACGGCCCGCCCGGTCCTCGCCGAGGTGGTCCGGTCCGGTTTCGTCGAGGGCCGGCACCGCGGCTCGCTGGTGCTGCTGGGGGCGGACGGCAGTGTGGAGCTGGCGCTCGGCGACCCCTCGGCGCCCGTCTTCCCGCGGTCCGCCAACAAGCCCATGCAGGCCGCGGCCGTCCTCCGGGCCGGTCTCGACCTCTCCGGGGAGCGGCTCGCCCTCGCGGCGGCCAGCCATTCGGGCGAGGCGTTCCACCTGGATCTGGTCCGCACCATGCTGGACGAGTTCGGGCTCGCCGAGGGCGATCTCCAGACCCCGCCGGACCTGCCGCTGGACCCCGCCGAGGCGGAGGCCTACCTGGCCGCGGGCCGGGTCCGGGACCGGGTCACCATGAACTGCTCCGGCAAGCACGCCGCCATGATCGCCGCGTCCGCCGCCAACGGCTGGCCGGTCGACTCGTACCTGGACCCCGCCCACCCGCTCCAGCGGCTCGCCCTGCGCGCCGTCGAGGAGGCGAGCGGCGAGCGCGTCGCGCACGTCGGTACGGACGGCTGCGGGGCGCCCCTGATGGCCGTCTCCCTCACGGGCCTCGCCCGCGCCTTCCGCCACTTCGTGCTCGCCGAGCCCGGGACGCCGGAGCGGCGGGTGGCGGACGCGATGCGCGCCCACCCGGAGTACGTGGCCGGCACCCGCCGTCCCGACACCTGGCTGATGCGCGAGGTGCCGGGCGCGCTGTCGAAGATGGGCGCGGAGGCGGTGCAGGCGGTGGCGCTGCCGGACGGCCGGGCCCTGGCCTTCAAGATCGACGACGGTTCGCTGAGGAGCCTCGGCCCGGTGCTGGCCCGCGCGCTGGGGCTGCTGGGCGTCGAGTCGCCCGTCCTCGCCCGGATCGCCGACACCCCGCTGCTGGGCGGCGGCGAGCGCGTCGGGGAGATCCGGGCGGCGTTCTGATCGCCGGCGCCTGGGACGGATGACCGGCCGGACGCCGTGCCGGCCATCCGCGGCCACCCGGTGCGGCCGTCCAAGGCCGTGCGGCCGTCCGAAGCCGCGGCCGTCCGAAAGCCGAGGCGACCATCCGGAAGCCGGTGTCCGCACGTCCGCCCCGGCAGGCCGGCGTCGCGCCCCCGAAATTGGGGGGCGTCCACCCAAAGGGTCCGCCTACCGTACGGCGTATGGCACTTGACATACGGACGATCGACGACAGCGACCTGACTGCCTGGATCACCGCCATGCGCACCGGCTTCCTCATCTCCCCGACGCCCGCCAAGGACGAGGTGGAGGTGCGCGGGGCGGGCATGGACCTCGCCCGTTCCCAGGGCGCCTTCGACGGCGGGCGCTGCGTCGGCACGTTCCGCAGCCATCCGCAGTGGCTGACGGTGCCCGGCGGCGCCCAGCCCGCCGTGAACGCGATCACCAACGTCACCGTCTCCCCCACACACCGCAGGCGCGGGGTGCTCAGCCGGATGATGGCGCGCGACCTGGCCGCCGCCGAGGAGCGCGGGGACGCGGCGGCGACGCTGATCGCCGCCGAGTACCCGATCTACGGCCGGTTCGGCTTCGGCGCGGCCACCTTCTGCAGCACGTGGGAGGTGCACGTCGCCCGCGCCGGGCTCGACCGGCGGTACGCGGGCCCCGAGTGCGGCGGGCGGGTGGACTTCGCGGACGGCGCCACGGTCCGCGAGCTCGGCCCCGCCCTGCACGAACGGCTGCGCGCCACCCGGCACGGCGCCGTCGATCGCACCGAGCGCTGGTGGCGGTTCGCCACCGGGGACCTTCCCCACCCCACGGGCTGGAAGGAACCGTTCCATGTGCTGTACCGGTCGCCGGAGGGACGGGTCGACGGCCTGCTGACGTACGGGGTCGAAGAGCAGTGGACCGCCAAGCAGCCCGAGAACAAGGCGACCGTCCGCGACCTCGTCGCCGTCTCCCCCGCGGCCGAGCGCGCCCTGTGGCACTTCCTGCTCTCCGTCGACTGGCTCACCGTCGTCGACTCCGGCTACCGCGCCCCCGACGACGTCATGCCGCTGCTCCTGCCGGACCCGCGCGCCGCGCGGGCCACCACGGCCCAGACCGACTTCCTGTGGCTCCGCCCGCTCGACGTGCCGGCGCTGCTGGAGGCACGGACGTACGCCGCCGAGGGCTCCCTCGTCCTGGAGGTCACCGACCCGGACGGGTACGCCGCCGGGCGCTATCTGCTGGACGCCGGGCCGGACGGCGGCAGTTGCTCGTCCACGACGCGGGACGCCGATCTCACCCTCGGCGCGGGCGCGTTGGGGTCCCTGTACCTCGGCGACGAGTCGGCCGCACGGCTGGTGGCGGCCGGGCTCGCCGCCGAGGAGCGGCCGGGGGCCGCGGCGCGGGCGGACCTGCTGCTGCGGACGGCGCGCCGGCCGTGGTGCCCTGACATGTTCTGACGCGGCGCGGGGACGGGGCGCGGGGACGGGGCGCGGGACGGGGTACGCACGCCGGGTGCGTACGCGTGCGGGCGTACGGGCCGTGGCGGGCCGCCCGCCGATCGCGACGAAGACCGCTTGACCTCCACCAAGGTTGAGGTATCAAGCTCTTTCCCATCGCCCCCGCCGCACGACCGCGCCGGGCGCGCCCCCATTCGCCGTCCACGCCGGGCTCCCACCCGCCGTCCGTCATCCGGAGGACCAGCCGTGTCCCACGCCCCTTACCGCCTCACCGTCATCGTCGCCTCCACCCGGCAGGGCCGCTTCGGCCCGACCGTCGCCGGCTGGCTCGGCACCCACCTCGCCGAGCGCGACGACATCGAGGTCGACGTCCTCGACCTCGCCGAACACCCGCTCCCGGCCCGGCTCGGCCCGAACCCCGAGCCGGAGGAGGCGGAGCTGCTCGCCGCGGTGTCGCCGCGGCTGGAACGGGCGGACGCGTTCGTCATCGTCACGCCCGAGTACAACCACAGCTACCCGGCCTCCCTGAAGGCGCTGATCGACTGGCACACGACCCCGTGGCGGGCCAAGCCGGTGGCGTTCGTCTCCTACGGCGGGCTGTCCGGCGGCCTGCGGGCGGTCGAGCACCTGCGGCCGGTCCTGGCGGAACTGCACGCCGTCACCATCCGCGAGACCGTCAGCTTCCACAGCCCGTGGGGCGCGTTCGACGCCTCCGGCCGTCACCTCGACGAGGAGGCGGGGCACCGGGCGGCCGGGGCGGCCAAGGTGCTGCTCGACCAGCTCACCTGGTGGGCCGTCTCCCTCCGCGAGGCCCGGGCGGCCCGCCCGTACACCGTCTGACCGCCGCTGCCGGCCGGGCGGGCCCGTACGGCGCGGTGGGACCATGGGACGGTGACGAAGCTGACGCCGTACCACTGTCCGTTAGACGCCGCCATGCACGTGATCGAAGGCAAGTGGAAGGTGCTCGTCCTCTGGGAACTCCGGGACGGGCCCCGCCGGTTCGGAGCGCTGCGGCGGTCGCTGCCGGGCGTGAGCGAGAAGGTGCTCACGCAGCAGCTCCGCGAGCTGGAAACGGACGGCATCGTCCACCGGCGGGTACACGAGACCGTTCCGCCCAAGGTCGAGTACTCGCTCACCGAGGACGGGCGCGACCTGAACGCCGCCCTCGCTCCGCTGGGGGCCTGGGGCGCCCGCCGCGTCCTGCCGCCGGACGCGCAGGCCAGTGCGGCGGCGGACACAGTGACGGACAAGGCGACGGACAAGGCGGCCTGACCGGCCGGGCCTCAGCCGGCCGGATCCGGGAGCGGGGCGTCCTCGAAGCTCATCATCATGAGCCGGCCCGGGTCGCGCACGGGCCCGAACCCCACCTGCGCGTACAGCCCGTGGGCGTCCTTGGTGCTGAGCATCAGGCGCTTGAGCCGATACGGGGCGAGGTGGTCGCGGACCGCCGTCGCGAGCCAGGCGCCGAGGCCGCGGCCCCGGTGGTCCGGGGCGACGTACACGTCACAGAGCCAGCCGAACGTCGCCAGGTCGGTGACCACCCGCGCGTAACCGGCCTGCCGGCCCTCGGGGTCGTACACCCCGAAGTTGAGGGAGGCCGCGACGGACTTCTCGACGGTCTCGCGGCTGCGGCCGATGGCCCAGAACGCGTCGGTGGACAGCCAGTGATGGACGAGACCGACGTCAAGGCGGTCGGGATCGGTGGAGAGTTCGTACCCGTCCTGTCTGCGCATGGTCATGCGGCGGCATGCTAGCGGCCGGCGGCAGGACGGGCGGACGATCACCGCGCAGCTTGTCATGTCCGCTGCCCGGGCGCGCGGCCCGCCTGCCGGCAGGACTCCCGGAGCAACGACGAACGGGAAGGACAACGGGCGGCTCTCTACCTCCCGACCTCCAAGCAGCACCGGACAAACGCCCGCACCACCTCATCCGCGTCGTCGGCAGGCCGCCACGCCCCCCCGCTCGGGCTCACCCCGTCGACAGGGCGGCAGACCACCCCCGGCCGCGCGTAGAACCGAGCCGCCGACTCCGGAGCGAGAGCGACCCCGTAGCCGTTGGCGATCGCGCTGAGCCACTCGTCCGGCTGGTCCGTGACCGCGCCCACCCGGACCGGGCGGCCGTCGCGTTCGTCCAGGGCCAGCCAGTGGTCGCGCCACCGGCCGGTCTCGGGCGGCGCGGCGACGAACGGCTCGTCCCACAGCTCCCGGAAGGCGATCCGTTCCCGCGCGGCGAGCGGATGACCGGCGGCGAGGGCCACCCAGCGCGGCTCGGTGAACAGCGTCTCCACGCGCACCGCCGCCTGCCCGGGGAAGGGCAGCCGCAGGAGTGCCACGTCCACCTCACCGTCGGCCAGCCCGGCGGTCGGGTCCGACCAGGCGGCCTGCCGCATCTCCGCCCGCCAACCTGGCCGGTGCCGCGCGAACTCCGCGACGATGTGCTGGGTCGCCTCGTTGGCGGCGCCGGCCGGAAAGCCGGCCCGCAGTACGCGGGCGGCCCGGCCGCCCGGCGGGTGTCCCGCCGCGCCGCGTCCCAACCGGCCGGCAGGTCGGGCGCCCGCTCGGCCAGGACGCGGCCGGGCCCGGTGAGCGTCATACCCGTACGGGACCGGACGAACAACGTCGCACCGAGCCGGCTCTCCGACTGTCTGATCTGCTTGGTGAGCGCCGGCTGGGAGACGAACAGCCGCTCGGCGGCACGCGAGACACCCCCTTCCTCCGCCACGGCGACGAAGGAGCGGAGCAGACGTGTGTCGACATCCATTCCGTCAGGTTATGGATGCGGGTATTGGACGCCGACCGGGCTCCGGGGGAGGCTTACGGGGTCGACGCCGGCCCTCGTACCTCCTCCTCCTCCGAACGGAACCGGAACCGCATGTTCACCGCATACGTCGTCGTCACCGTCCTCACCATCGCCGCCAACGCCGCCATCGCGGCGGGCGACTACGCCGAGCTCGACTTCGTGGTCGCCAACTCGGCGGAGGTGAACGTCCCCCGGTCGTGGATCCCGATGCTCGCCACGCTGAAAGCGGCCGGCGCCGTCGGCCTCCTGCTCGGGCTCCTCGGTGTCGAGGCCCTCGGCGTCGCCGCCGCCGTCGGACTCGTCCTCTTCTACGCGGGCGCCCTGATCGCCCACTTCCGCGCCCGCGTCTTCCACAACATCGCTTTTCCAGGCGCCTACTTCGCGCTCGCCGCCGGGACGCTCGCGCTGACGGTGGCGACAACGTGAGAAGCCGCCCGGCCCGCCGGGGCGAGCTCGCTACGCCGTTCGCCGGCCCCGATACGTGAGACGCCGCGGGCTCACTCCCGCCCCTCGCCCCCCGGGCCCACGCCCGTCGCGCGAGGTCACCGACCCGTCGGCGCGTCCTCCCGGTCCCACACCGCCAGCAGCCGCAGCGCCGTCTCGGACGCCGAACCCGGCTCCACCGTGTGGGCGATCAGTGCCTGATCCGGGTCGTCGGGCAGCCGCAACGTCTCGAAACCCAGGTCGAGTTCACCGACCGCCGGGTGCCGGTAGAGGTACCGCCCGTGCGTCTTGTCCTTGAGCCGGTGCTCGGCCCAGGCCTCGGCGAACTCGGGACTGGTGGAGGAGAGTTCGGCGATCAGCTCCGCCGTCTCCGGATCGTCCGGATGCCGTCCGGCGTCGAGCCGGAGGTAGGCGGCGACGTCGCTCGCCTTCCCGCGCCAGTCGGCGTACAGGCCGCGCACTCCCTCGTCCAGGAACACCAGCCGGGCCAGGTTCCGCTGCCGGGGCGGCAGGGCGCCGAAGTCCGTGATCAGGGCGGCCGCGAGCCGGTTCCACGCCAGGACGTCGGTGTTCCGCCCGACGATGTACGCCGGCACGTCCGCCGCCGAGTCCAGCAGCCGGCGCAGCCCCGGCCGCACCCGCTGGGCCGGTGCCGGGCCCTCCGGCCGTGCGGAGTCCGGCCAGGGCCGCGCCAGCCGGTACAGGTGCTCGCGCTCCACCGCGTCCAGACGCAAGGCGCGGGCGACCGCGTCCAGGACCGCCTCCGAGAAGTGCAGGGTGCGCCCCTGCTCCAGACGGACGTAGTGGTCCACGCTCACCCCGGCCAGCCGGGCCAGTTCCTCCCTCCGCAGCCCGGGAACCCGCCGTCGGCCCCCGTACTCCTGTAGTCCCAGCTCCGCGGGCCGCAACCGGGCCCGGCGGGAGCGCAGGAACTCGCCCAACTCCGCCCGTCTGTCCAGTGCCATGCGGCGAGTATCGCCGCTCCCGCCGCCCGCTGTCCCCGTCCGAGCCTGGTCACGCCGTGCCCAGGCACGGGCCGCCACTGGGTGGGCCGCGCCCGGGCGACCAGAGTGTGGGCATCGCAAGCCACACCAAGGAGAACTGACATGAGCGGCACCCCCCTCCCCACCCGTCCGCTGGGCACCACCGACATGAACATCACCCGCCTGGGCCTCGGCTCCTGGGCCGTGGCCGGCTCCGGCTGGTTCTTCGGCTGGGGTGACACCGACGACGCCGAGTCGGTCGCCGCGATCCGGCACGCCGTCACCTCGGGCGTCAACTGGATCGACACGGCCGCCGTCTATGGGCTGGGCCACGCCGAGGAGCTGGTGGGCAAGGCCGTCGCCGGCCTGTCCGCGGCCGACCGCCCGTACCTCTTCACCAAGGTCGGCCTCGTCTGGGACCCGGACCGCCCGGAAGCCGCGCCCCGCCGGATCATGCGGCCCGAGAGCGTCCGCAGGGAACTCGAGGACTCGCTGCGCCGGCTCGGCGTCGAGCACATCGACCTCTACCAGGTGCACTGGCCGGACACCGGCGAGTCGCTGGAGTACGTGGGCGACGGCAGCGGCGCCGTCTCGCCGAACGCCACCCCGCTGGAGGAGTACTGGCAGGTCATGGCCGACCTGAAGGCCGAGGGCAAGGTCCGGGCGATCGGCCTGTCCAACCACGCTCCCGAGCAGCTGGCGGCCGCCGAGCGGATCGCCCACGTCGACGTCGTCCAGCCGCCCTTCTCCGCGATCAACCGCTCCGCCGCGGACGAGATCGCCTGGGCACACGCCCACGGAACGGGCGTGATCACCTACTCCCCGCTCCAGTCCGGGCTGCTCACCGGCACCTTCTCCGCCGAACGCGTCGCGAACCTCCCCGCGGGCGACTGGCGGACCGCCCACCGCGACTTCACCACCGGCCTGGACGCCAACCTCCGGCTGGCCGACGCCCTGCGACCCGTCGCCGAACGGCACGGCGCCACCGTCGCGGAGACCGCCCTCGCCTGGGTGCTGGCCTGGCCCGGCATCACGGGGGCCATCGTCGGCGCCCGCACGCCCGGACAGGTCGACGGCTGGATCGGCGGGGCGTCGGTGAACCTGACGCCGGACGACCTGGAGGAGATCGCCACCGCCATCACCACCACCGGCGCGGGCACCGGCCCCGCACGCCCCTGACCACCACCGCCGTCACCGCTCCTACTACCGTCACCACTACCACCCGCCACGTCACGCCAGAAGGAGACCCCGCCATGCCCCTCTTCGTCGTCGCCGAATGCCTCGCCTCCCCCGGCCGGGAGGACCGCCTCCGCACCGCCCTGGAAGCGATGATCGAGCCGTCCCTGGAAGAACCCGGTTGCCTCGCCTACCGCCCCTACGTCGACCCCAACGACCCCGCCCGCATGGTGATCGTCGAGCAGTGGACGGACGAGCAGGCGCTCGCCGAGCACTTCGCCACCCCGCACTTCCGCCACGTCGCGGAGGTCCTGGAGGAGATCCTGGCCGAGCCGCTGACCGTCCACCGCTTGGTCCCCGCCCCGGCACCGGAAGGGTCCCGGTGACCCACGGCCTCCTCAGACAGCCGCGATGATCTCGCGGCGCAGCTCACCGTTCCCGTCGTACAGCTCAAGACGGAAACCCAGCCCCGACCGGGAGAGCAGCGCCGCGAGAGCATCGAGCCCGTCGGGGTCGGTGACGCCACTCAGCAGGATCTCGGTCTCACCGACCGCGTCGAGCTCGGCCTCGCACCAGGTGGTCCCGACTTCGTACGCGCACCAGGACGACGGCCGCGACGTCCAACCGGCCCGGACGAAGCTCTCGACCACGTCGGAAAGCCCGCGCCCCCGCAGAACGCCCCAGAGGTTGTCGCCGGCGTCCTGCCACTCGGGAGGGATCACGGGCGGGGCGTCCCGGCGCGGGGCTCCCCGTACGCACCCGGCACGCTCACGGTTCGACCGCCTCCACGCCCTCGCAGCCGTGGCCGGCCCACTCGGGCAGGAGGCCGGCCGGACCCGCCAACGGCGTCGTCTTCGGCCAGGGCGCACGCTCTTCGCGACCTGTCCACGTCAGATGAACCACGGCCCAGGGGAACGGCCCGTTCGCGACCTCGAACAGGACGTCGTCACATCCTTCGCACACCGCCACGGCGACGACCTCCGCCCCGTGCAGCGGGTGCCCAGGGGAAAGCTCGCGACGCAGTTCCCGCTCGAATGCGCGCATTCCGCCCTCGGGGACCCACCATGGGGCCGGCAGCAGCGACGGAACGTCCGGCATGGACCGCATCCCCCCTCCCGTCCTGGTGCCCTACCCTGCCAAACCACCACCCCGCGCACGCCGCCTGGGCGGGTACACGCCGGTCAGCCCGAGAACGGTGTGCCCCTGACCGCTTCGCGCTCGGCCGCGAACGCGTCGAGGAGCTCGAACAGGACCCTGATCGCGTGCCGCTCGTCCTCGGGCGACAGGTTCCAGAGGTCGTCCCATCCGCCCGGGAAGGCGATGTGAAGCACCTGGCCGGGCCAAGCATGCTGACAGTCGCGCCCGCGACGGGCGACGAGCCACTCGCGCCAGCCGGTCAGCCCGCCCCCACCGTACCGAAGAGCATGCTGGTCGTAGCCGGTCAGGAACGCGGCCAGCATGGGGAACGAGGCCCTGCCGACGAACATGCCGGGACGCCGGCCGACGCAGGCGAAGTACTCACGTTCGGTCATCTCAGAGAGCGGTTTCATACGTTCGCGTCCTCGGGGGCACTGGTGCTGTCGTCCAGGGAGGGGCGGAGCCGGCGGCGGGCCGCTCCCAACACGCTTGCCGGCACCAAGTGGTCACGCTTCTCGCAACCGACCATGAGTTGTCGGTCTCCTTGTCGGCACCAGTCACCGCGCGCACAGACGGTCCAGGGACACGCGGCTCTCCTCGTCCGCCGCGCGGTAGACCAGCAGGCGCAGTTCCGGGTCCTGGAGCGGCAGCAGGACTTCGAAGTCGACGGTGATCGCACCGGCGACCGGATGCCGCAGCGACTTCCGGCCGCGTCCGTTGACGCCGACCTCCCGCGCCGACCACAAGCGGGCGAAGTCCTCGTCCTGCGCGGCGAACTCGGCGATGAGGCCGGACAGTGCCCGGTCCTCCGGGTGCGCGGCCCATGCCGCGCGCAGGTGGGCGATGCCGTCCCGCAGCACCTGCTCCCGGTCGGTGTAGAAGCCGCGCATCGGCGGGTGCAGCAGGCAGAGCCACATGGCATTGCGCCGCTCCGGCGGCACGGCGTCGAAGCCCGGTAGCAGGCGGGCCATTTCGGGGTTCCACGCCAGCAGGTCGTAGCGGTGGTCCATCAGTACGGCGGGCAGCGGCGAGAGGTCGTCGACCAGGCGGGCCAGCGACGGCGCCGCGCCGGCGGGCGGCCCACCGGTGGTGCCGGGGCGGCGGTGTCCGGCCAGGTCGAAGAGGTAGTCACGTTCGCCCGGTTCCAGGCACAGGGCCCGGGCCAGCGCCACCAGCACCTCCACCGAGGGCCGCAGTCCACGGCCCTGCTCCAGCCGGACCACGTAGTCGGTGCTGACCCCGGCCAGTTCGGCGACCTCCTCTCGGCGCAGTCCGGGCGTCCGCCGGGCCCGCCGGCGCGCGGGCAGGCCCAGCCGGTCCGGGTCCAGCCGTTCGCGCCTGCTGCGCAGGAAGGCGGCCAGTTCCCCGGTGGTGTCCACGGTTCGCGTCGTCATGACCGGTCCAACCGCCAGGGTGGGACCGGCCTTCCCAGGAAGTTCCCTCCCTTATCCGGGGCCGGCCGCCGCCGCAGACTCGGTCCGGCAACGGAACGCGAGCACACGCGAGCACAGGAGGACCTGATGGCACTGGCCTTGGACGACTACCGGCTGCTGGGCCGCTCGGGACTGCGGGTTTCACCGCTGGCCCTGGGCACCGCGACCTTCGGCACCGAATGGGGGTGGGGCGCCGAACGGGCCGAGGCCCGCAAGCTGTTCGACCGCTACGTCGGGCTCGGCGGCAACCTCCTCGACACCGCCGACACCTACACCGAGGGCAGCTCCGAGCGCCTGCTGGGCGAGTTCGCCCACGAGGAGCGCGAACGCCTGGTGCTGGCGACCAAGTACTCGACCCTGCGCCGCCCCGGCGACCCGAACTCCGGGGGCGGGCACCGCAAGGCGCTGTTCGGCTCGGTGGAGGGCAGCCTGCGGCGGTTGCGCACCGACTACCTCGACCTGCTGTACCTGCATGTATGGGACTTCCGGACGCCGGTGGAGGAGGTGCTGCGCGGCCTGGACGACCTGGTCCGGCAGGGCAAGGTGCTCTACGTGGCGATCTCCAACACCCCGGCCTGGCAGGTGTCCCGGATGCAGGCGATCGCCGACCTGCGTGGCTGGTCGCCGCTGGTCGCGCTGCAGGTCGAGTACAGCCTGATCGAACGCACCGCGGAGCGCGACCTGATCCCGATGGCCCGGGAGCTGGGCCTGGGCGTGGTCCCGTACTCGCCGCTCGGCGGCGGGGTGCTCAGCGGCAAGTACGACCGGAAGGACCTGGGCGCGACGGGCGCCGGCCCCGACGGGAGCACCCGTCGGAGTCACAACCTCGCCCTGGGTACCCTCACCGAGCGAAGCCTCGGCGTGGCCGGGGTGGTCCGTGAGGTGGCCGGCGAGCTGGGGCACACCCCGGCCCAGGTGGCGCTGGCCTGGACGCTGCGGAAGCCGGGCGTGACCAGCACGCTGCTCGGCGCCCGCACCGCCGCCCAGTTGGAGGACAACCTGGGCGCCCTGGCCGTCGAGCTGACGGACGCCCAACTGGCCCGGCTCGACGCGGCGGGCGCGATCGACCTCGGCCAGCCGCACGAGCTGCTGGCGAGTGAGCCCATCCGCCGGGTGACCACCGGCGACCTGCGGATCGAGACCCGCCGCTGACGGCCGACCGTCAGCGGCGGGAGCCGCGGTCCGGAGCCGCGGCCGGTTCATCGTCCGGGCGGGCCACGTCCGGATCGCTACCGCCGTCGGTCTCCGCCGAACAGGTCCATCGGCCCCTCCGGCCCTCGCGTACCAGCCGCGAACGACCGTGACAGGAACGATGAGAACGCGGCCTACGGCGTGAGACCGCATGAGAATCCGCCATCTGCCGTGCGACAGGACAACAGATCGGCAGATGACCAAGGTCGACCGAGACAGACGGCCGGATGGTTCGGACAGACCGAGACCGACTCGCCTTCAGCGAGACACGTCAGAGGGCCGCGGGCCGTTTTGTCGGCGAACGCGCTCCCGTAGGCAACTCCTGCAAGCAGACGCTTGCAAAAGTTAGCGCCATGCGGCAGCATCGGCCGCATGGGATCGCTCAACGTCGGCAACCTCGGCGAGTATCTGCGCGAGCAGCGGCGCAACGCGCAGCTGACGCTGCGTCAGCTCGCCGACGCGGCGGGAGTGTCCAACCCCTACCTCAGTCAGATCGAGCGCGGCCTGCGGAAGCCGAGCGCGGAGATCCTGCAGCAGCTGGCGAAGGCGCTGCGGATCTCGGCGGAGACGCTGTACGTGCAGGCCGGGATCCTCGACGAGCGGGCCCGGGAGGAGGCGGAGGTGCGCAGCGTGATCCTCGCCGATCCCTCGATCACCGAGCGGCAGAAGCAGGTCCTGCTGGACATCTACGACTCGTTCCGCAGGGAGAACGGGCCGACGAAGGACGACGACAGCAAGCCCTCCGGCTGACCCCTTCCGGGGCCGGCCGTAACGCGAGACGGGAGACCCATCGCATGGCCATCACCACCCAGGACATCCGCAAGGCGGCCACCGACACGGCCTACGCGGCGGCCGGTGCCGCCGATCTCGCCGCCGAGAAGCTCGGGCAGGTGGTCGCCGAGGCTCCCGGTCGGCTGGAGCAGCTGCGGCAGACCGACCCGAAGGAGCTCGGCGGCCGGGTGAGCAAGCAGGCCAAGGAGGCCCAGGCGCAGGTCACGGCCAAGGTCGGCGAGATCGTCGGGGCCCTCGACGGCGACCTGAAGAAGCTCGGGCAGACCGCGCAGGACCTGGCGCTCCAGGGCGTCGGGCAGGCGGTCGGGCTGGCCGCCCGGGGCGGCGAGACCTTCGAGAAGCTGGCCGAGCGCGGCCGGGAGGCCGTGCGCACCTGGCGCGGCGAGCAGGCTGCCGAGGTCGCCGAGATCCCGGTGGCCACCGAGCCGTCCGCGAAGCCGGAGAAGGACGAGAAGGCCGCGAAGGACGAGAAGGCGGTGAAGGACGAGAAGGCGGACGACGCCGACGGCAAGGCCGAGAAGGCCGCCGACGGCGACAAGCCCGCCGCCCGGAAGAGCGGCGGCACGCGGAAGACCGCCGCCAAGAAGTCCGACGACACCGGCGCCGGCGCCAAGACGGACGCCTGACCGACGACGGCGGGGACCGACGGACCGCGACGGACCGGCACGCCTCGTAACGGTCCGTCCCGGTCCGTACGTACGGACTCCGCCGACACGGCCGCCGCGGGGCGGCGGGAGATCCGGGCACCTCCCCCGCCTTCCGGCCGTTCCCCGAGTACGGTGGGCAGCACGGACGGGACCGTACACGTCGCACGGACGGACAAGAGGTGGGCGGCAATGCTGGTGCAGGGCTTCAACACGATCTGGGCCTTCGTGTCCGTGGGCCTGCTGGCCTTCGCTCTGGCCGCCTTCGTCAACGCGGCGGTCCACCGCGAGGACGCCTACCGGGCCGCCGACAAGCAGAACAAGGGCTTCTGGCTGATCATCCTCGGCCTCGCCGTCGCCGTGAACCTGTTCCTCGGCGTGTGGGGCTTCCTGCCGATCCTGGGGCTGGTGGCCACGATCGTCTACTTCGTCGACGTACGCCCGGCCCTGAAGCAGGTGTCGGGGCGCGGCCCGCGCCGCCGGGGCTCCAGCTCCGACGGTCCGTACGGGCCGTACAACGGCGGTCGCTGAGGCGCCGCCGAGCCGCCGCCCACCGCCCCGGCGGGGCCGGAAGGTGTCAGCGGTCGAGCAGCAGCACCGCCAGATCGTCCGTCAGTTCCTCGCCGTTCAGGGCCCGGACCTCGGTGACGGCCGCGTCCAGCAGCTCCTCGCCCGACAGCCCCTCCTTCATCTGACGGGCGATCATTTCCATCATCCCCTCCTGCCCGAGCCGCCGCGCGCCCTCGCCGACCCGGCCCTCTATCAGGCCGTCCGTGTACATCAGGAGGCTCCAGGCGTCGCCGAGTCCCACCTCCAGCCGCGGCCAGCGCGCCTCCGGCAGCAGACCGAGGGCCGGCCCGCCGTCGTCCTGCGGCAGCAGGCAGGGCGGCTCGCCGGGGCGGGCCAGGAGCGGGGCGGGGTGGCCGGCCAGGAAGAGGCCGGCGGAACGGCCGTCGGGTGCGATGTCCAGCGTGCAGAGCGTCGCGAAGATCTCCTCGTCGGCGCGCTCGTGCTCCAGGACCTCCTGGAGGGTGCCGAGCAGCTCGGCGCCGTGCATTCCGGCGAGGGTCAACGCCCGCCAGGCTATGCGGAGTTCGACACCGAGCGCCGCCTCGTCCGGGCCGTGCCCGCAGACGTCGCCGATCATCGCGTGGACCGTGCCGTCGGGCGTCCGGACGGTGTCGTAGAAGTCGCCGCCGAGCAGGGCGCGGCTCCGGCCCGGCCGGTAGCGGGCGGCGAACCGCAGGTCGGAGCCGGCCAGCAGGGGGTTGGGCAGCAGGCCGCGCTCCAGCCGGGCGTTCTCCTGGGCGCACAGCCGCGACTCGGTGAGCTGGTGCTGGGCCAGGTCGGCGCGCTTGCGCTCGACGGCGTAGCGGATGGCGCGGCTGAGCACGCGGCCGTCCAGCTCGTCGCGGAAGAGGTAGTCCTGCGCGCCGACCCGGACCGCCTCGGCGGCCCGCTCGGCGTCGTTCTCCGAGGTCAGCGCGAGGACGGCGTGCCGTGGGGCGAGCCGCAGCACCCGGCGCAGGGTCTCCAGCTCGTCGCCGGGCGCGCCGGGGTCGCCGCCTCCGCACTCCGCCGCGGGCAGGGCGAGGTCGAGGAGGACGCACTGGACGTCGTGGGTGAGCAGCCGCTCCGCCTCGGTGAGGTTCCGCGCGGTGCGGATGCGGACCGGCTTGCCGGCCACCACGGTCGTGTCGGCCAGCTCGGGCATGGAGAGCGACCCCGTCGGGTCGTCCTCGATGACCAGCAGGGTCAGCCCGCCGTCGGACGATCCGGCGGCGGACGCCACCGGGCCGGGTGCGGATACGGGCATCACGTCGGTTTCCTTCCTCCCCCGGCGATCGCCGGGAGGCGCCCCACCCCCGAGGGCGGCGTCGCGTACGACGGCGGCGCCCGAACGCGACAGTAGCGGCAGGCCGCGGGCGAACGGAATGGTACGGAGCCACACGCCTCCGTCATATGCCGTCGCCAACGCCGCTTTTGGGGCGGGCCGGGAGGAAAACGTCATGAGAAACGTCACGTCGCACACGTACGTGCGAGAACGGGCCGCGCGCCCTTCCGTAAACCGTACGAGACCCGCTCTGGAGCGCGAACGCGGGCGCCCGTGACGTGCGTTACGTGGCCTGCCTCACGTGTTGCCGCTCCTGTGGCCCGAGTTACGTGACCGGGCTTACGTGATCGCGCTTACGTGACCGCCGTTACATGAGCGACGTCCCTGACGAGACGGCGGTCACTTCTCAGGCCCCCGCCACGTCCCGACAGCCGGGGTGCACAGGTACCGAGGTACGGAGGGAGCGCGCACCCCGCTCCGGCTCGTACGCCCGCACACCCCCGCGCGCCTCGATGCCCCGCACGCGAGCGCGCCTCACGCCCCCGGCCGGACCACCCCGAGGATCGGCATCGAGCCCGCCCCCGCCATCGTCACCTGCCGGCCGGGCCGCGGCGCGTGCACCATCATCCCGTCGCCCACGTACATCGCGACGTGGCTCGCGTCCGAGAAGTAGATGATGAGGTCGCCCGGTCGCATGTCCTTGACGTCGACCTTCGGCAGCTGCCGCCACTGCTCCTGCGACGTGCGCGGTATCCCGCGTCCCGCCGTCGCCCAGGCGCGTGAGGTGAGGCCGGAGCAGTCGTAGGTGTCCGGGCCCACGGCACCCCAGACGTAGTCCTTGCCGATCTGCGCGGTGGCGAACTCGACCGCGCGGCGCCCGGCCTCGGTGGCCGTACCGGCGTCGTGCAGGGAGACACCCTTGAGGGCGTCGGAGGCGAGCCACGCCCGCTGCGCCTGCCGGGCCTTCTCCTCCTCGATCTGCCGCAGCCGCGCGCGCTCCTTCTCCTCCAGGCGCGATTCCAGCTTCTTCGCGGCGTCGAGGCGGGCCTCGATCTCCTTCTTGGCCTCGTCCTTCTTCTTCCGCTCGGCCTTGAGCCGCTTCCACCGCTCGTCGGCGGCCTTGACGTACTTCTCCAGCTCCGCCTTGGCCGACTCCGTCTCGGCCAGCAGCCGGCGGGTGGCGTCCTGCCCCCGGCGGGTGGTGTCGATCGCCTCCAGGAACTCCTCGGGCGAACGGGCCATGAACAGCCGCGTGGACGGTGCCAGGCCGCCGGTGCGGTACTGGGTACGGGCCAGCTCGCCGACGCGGTCCTTCAGCTCGCGCACCCGCTCGTCGGCGGCGGACACCCGCTTGGTGAGGTCGCCGACGTTCTTCTCCTGCAGCCGGGTCTGCTCGTCCGCCGCGTTGTACGCGTCCGTGGCCGACTCGGCCTTCCGGTAGAGGCTCTCCACCTCCTGGTGGACTTCCTCCAGGCTCTTCCGGGGCGGCGTCGGGTCGGCCCAGGCGGCCTGCGGGAGCGCGGCTCCGGCGGCACAGGCGACCATGGTCGCGATCACGATCCGACGGAGTGCGGGCGTCCGGAAGCCGGGTCTGCTCGCCCGGGAGAGGGTCCGGGAGACCGGCCGGGCATCCACCGCGGCGCTCCCCGCGAGTTCCCCGCTCACGTCCTTGTCCACGCCACCAACGGCTCCGCCGTTCCGCCCCACCGGAATACCTCCGCGACTCGAACGCCACGTCCTCACATGCCGCAACGCGCGGAACGGATCGTGTCACGGGGGCGGGCGAACGGACAGAGATCTGCGTCACAGTTGTCCGGAATCCCGCGCTGGCTCGATTCGATCGCTTCCACCGCCCTGACGGCCGAGGTTCACCCCTCGTTCACCTCCCTCCTTCGACGGCTTCACCTGATCTGCTTAATTTCGGCCGTAGAACAGGGGCTGCGCGGCCACCACCCGTGCGTGGCCGCTCCACGCGTACGACCGGAAACCGCAGAATCCCGACACCGCACCACCCACTCCTCGCACGCCGCCCCAGCGGCGGCTCCCGGAAGGAACACCCGAAAGTGAAGCTTCAGCGCAAGAACCGGCTCCGGGCCGTCGCCTTCGGCGCCATCGCCGTCTCCGGCGCACTGGTCCTCACGGCGTGCGGCTCGGACGACAACGGCGACGGCGGTCAGGGGGGCAACGGCAGCTCCAAGACGGCGTCCAACGTCAAGTGCGAGGGCAAGGGCCAGCTGCTGGCCTCCGGCTCGTCCGCGCAGAAGAACGCGATGGACCTGTGGGTCAAGAACTTCATGACCGCCTGCAAGGACATCCAGATCAACTACAAGGCCACCGGATCCGGCGCCGGCATCCAGGAGTTCCTGCAGGGCAAGACCGCCTTCGCGGGCTCCGACTCGCCGCTGAAGCCGGAGGAGGTCGCCAAGTCCAAGGACGTCGTCAAGGGTGGCCAGGGCATCAACCTGCCCATGGTGGGCGGGCCGATCGCCATCGGCTACAACCTGCCGGGCGTGGACAACCTCGTCCTCGACGCCGAGACGCTCGCCAAGATTTTCGACGGCAAGATCGAGAAGTGGAACGACGAGGCGATCGCCAAGCTGAACAAGGACGCCAAGCTCCCGGACACCAAGATCCAGGCGTTCCACCGCTCGGACGAGTCCGGCACCACCGACAACTTCACCAAGTACCTCAAGGCCGCCGCGGGCAACTCCTGGCCGTACGCGCCCGCGAAGGCCTGGGCCCCCAAGGGCGGCCAGGCGGCGGACGGTTCGGCCGGCGTCTCCTCGCAGGTCAAGCAGGTGCAGGGGGCCATCTCGTACTTCGAGCTCTCCTACGCCACGGCCAGCAGCATCAAGACGGTGAAGATCAACACCGGCGCCTCCGCCCCGGTCGAGGCCACCCCGGACAACGCCTCCAAGGCCATCGCCGAAGCCAAGATCACCGGCACCGGCAAGGACCTGGCCCTCAAGCTCAACTACACCACCAAGGCCGAGGGCGCCTACCCGCTCACCCTCGTGACCTACGAGATCGTCGGCGACAAGGGCAACAAGGCCGAGACGCTGCCGGCCACCAAGTCCTTCCTGACCTACATCGCCAGTGAGGACGGGCAGTCCGTGCTCAAGCAGCTCGGCTACGCCCCGCTGCCCGCCGAGATCGCCAAGAAGGTCCGCGAGAACGTCGCGAGCCTCTCCTGAACCCCCGTGCGACCGCCCCCTCGGGCGTTCGCACGATCCGGTGCACCGCCGCGCCACGGGCCGGACGCGACAGCGCGCCCGGCCCCGCAGACCGGAGACTTCGGTGAATGACATGGACATAGCCAACTCGGCACCGGCCGACCGGCCACCCGGCCAGGCCGCCACCCCCACCCCCTCGGCGGCGGCACGGCCCGCCCCCGCACAGACGACACAGACGACGCAGACGACGCAGACGACACACGCGACGCACACGACACTACGGCCGGTGAAGGCGACGAAGAGCACCGTCCGCCCCGGCGACCGGATCTTCCTCGGACTCTCCCGGGGCTCCGGCATCCTCCTCCTGGTGATCATGGCCGCCATCGCGGTCTTCCTCACCGTCCGCGCGGCCCACGCGCTCTCCGTCGACGAGGGCAACTTCCTCACCACGTTCGACTGGAAGGCCAACGCCGACCCGCCCGTCTTCGGCATCGCGGTCCTGGCCTTCGGCACGGTGGTCAGCTCGCTGATCGCGATGCTCCTCGCCGTCCCCGTGGCCGTCGGCATCGCGCTGTTCATCTCGCACTACGCGCCGCGCAAACTGGCCGCGCCGCTGTCGTACGTCATCGACCTGCTGGCCGCCGTACCGTCGATCGTCTACGGCCTGTGGGGCGCCCTGTTCCTCGTCCCGCACCTCGGCGGCCTCTACGGCTGGCTCGACGAGTACTTCGGCTGGACCGGCGTCCTCGCCTACCACGACGGCGCCGCGCGCTCGCTGTTCACCATCGGCATCCTCCTGGCGATCATGATCCTGCCGATCGTCACCAGCGTCAGCCGCGAAGTCTTCCGCCAGGCGCCGAAGATGCACGAGGAAGCCGCGCTGGCGCTCGGCGCCACGCGCTGGGAGGTCATCAGGACCGCGGTGCTGCCCTTCGGCCGCTCCGGCGTCATCAGCGCCTCGATGCTCGGCCTCGGCCGCGCCCTCGGCGAGACGATGGCCGTCGCGACCGTCCTCTCCCCCAGCTTCCTGATCTCCACGAGCCTCCTCGACCCGGGCGGCGGCACCTTCGCCCAGAACATCGCGAGCAGCTTCAAGGAGTCCGGCGAGACCGGCAAGGACGCGCTCATCGCCTCCGGCCTCGTCCTGTTCGTCCTGACCCTGCTGGTCAACGGCGCGGCCCGGATGATCATCGCCCGCCGCAAGGAGTTCTCGTGAGCGACGTGACCACGACCCGTCCCACGACGGCCGACGACACGCCCCTGCCGTCCGCCGCCCTGCACCAGCCCCGCCTGCCGCGCTGGGCCCCGGCCGCCCTGGCCGCCCTCGCCCTCGCCGCCGGCTGCGGAATCGGCCTGGGCGCCGGGCTGGACAGCACGGTGCAGTGGGGCCTGATCGCCGCGGTGCTCTACATCGTCCTCACCTACGGGCTCACCGCCCGGGTCGAGGGCCGCCGGCAGGCCACGGACCGGCTCGCCACCAGCCTGGTGTGGATGTGCTTCCTGGTCGCCGTCGTCCCGCTGGTCTCCCTCATCTGGGAGACCGTCGCCCGCGGCTCCAAGGTCCTCGACGGCGGGTTCCTCTCGCACTCCATGGCCGGCGTGCTCACCATCCAGCCCGGCGGCGGCGTCTACCACGCGATCATCGGCACCCTGGAGCAGGTCGGCATCGCCACCGCCATCGCGGCGCCGGTGGGCCTGCTGACGGCCATCTACCTGGTGGAGTACGGCCGGGGCCGGCTCGCGCGGACCGTGACGTTCTTCGTGGACGTGATGACCGGCATCCCCTCGATCGTCGCCGGCCTGTTCATCCTCAGCTTCTGGATCATCATGCTGGACTTCGGCTACTCCGGCTTCGCCGGCTCGATGGCCCTGGCGATCCTGATGATGCCCGTGGTGGTCCGCTCCACCGAGGAGATGCTCAAACTCGTCCCGAACGAGCTCCGCGAGGCCTCCCTCGCCCTGGGCGTGCCCAAGTGGCGGACGATCCTCAAGGTCGTCCTCCCCACGGCCATCGGCGGCATCGCCACCGGCGTCATGCTCGCCGTCGCCCGCGTCGCCGGCGAGTCCGCGCCCATCGTGCTGCTGGTCTTCGGCTCCCAGGTGATCAACAACGACCCGTTCGACGGGGCGCAGTCCTCCCTGCCGTACTACATCTACGAGCAGTGGGCGGCCGGCAACGACGCCAGCTACGACCGCGCCTGGGCGGCGGCCCTCGTCCTGATCGCCTTCGTCATGATCCTCAACCTGGTGGCCCGGGGCATCGCCCGCTGGAAGGCCCCCAAGGCCGGCCGCTGACGCGGTTCGATTTCCCGAAAGTAGTGATCCCCATGGCCAAGCGCATCGACGTCAGCGGCCTCTCCGCCTTCTACGGCGCCCACAAGGCCATCGACGACATCTCGATGACCGTCGAACCCCGCTCCGTGACCGCCTTCATCGGCCCCTCCGGCTGCGGCAAGTCCACCTTCCTGCGCACTCTGAACCGGATGCACGAGGTCACCCCGGGCGGGCGCGTGGAGGGCAAGGTGATGCTCGACGACGAGAACCTCTACGGCTCCGGCGTGGACCCGGTCTCCGTCCGCAGGACGGTCGGCATGGTCTTCCAGCGGCCGAACCCCTTCCCGACCATGTCCATCTACGAGAACGTCGCCGCGGGCATCCGCCTCAACGGCGGCCGGATCCGCAGGTCCGAGCTGGACGCGGTGGTCGAGAAGTCCCTCAAGGGCGCCAACCTCTGGAAGGAGGTCAAGGACCGGCTCGACAAGCCGGGAGCGGGCCTCTCCGGCGGCCAGCAGCAACGGCTCTGCATCGCCCGCGCCATCGCCGTCGAACCGCAGGTCCTGCTCATGGACGAGCCCTGCTCCGCGCTCGACCCGATCTCGACGCTCGCCATCGAGGACCTCATCGGCGAGCTCAAGGAACGCTTCACGATCGTCATCGTCACCCACAACATGCAGCAGGCGGCGCGCGTCTCCGACCGCACGGCCTTCTTCAACCTGGCGGGGGTGGGCCAGCCCGGCAAGCTCGTCGAGATCGACGACACGGAGCGGATCTTCTCCAACCCGTCGGTGCAGGCCACCGAGGACTACATCTCGGGGCGCTTCGGCTGATCCGCCGCGCCGGACGGGCGGGAGCGGGCACGCCGTTCTCAGCCCGTCCGGCGCCTGAGGACGAGCGGCGAAGCCGCGAAAACGGGGGTCTGGGGGCGCGGCCCCCGGGAAACGGCGGAATGGGGGTCCCCCCTCTGGGGGAGGGACCGGGGCACCCACGACTCGCCCCGCGGCGCTGCATGGCGGTGCCGCCGCGGGAGCGAAAACGGGCCCGCCCCCTGGATGGCAGGGGGCGGGCCCGTCACAACGGAAAGCGCGGCGCTAGCCGAACGCGAGCTGGACCAGCCAGTAACTGACCGCCGCCACGGCGGCGGCCGCCGGCATGGTGATGAACCAGCCCATCACGATGTTCTTGGCGACACCCCAGCGCACCGCCCGGGTGCCCTTGGTGGACCCCACGCCCATGATCGCCGAAGTGATCACATGCGTGGTCGAGATCGGCGCGTGGAACATGAACGACGCGGTGTACATCACCGAGGCGGCCGTCGTCTCGGCCGCGAAGCCCTGCGGCGGGTCCAGCTCGATGATGCGACGGCCGAGCGTCCGCATGATCCGCCAGCCGCCCGCGTACGTACCGAGCGACAGCGTGATCGCGCAGGCGAGCTTGACCCACAGCGGAATCGCGGCGTCCTTGTCCTGCACGTCGCCGATGACCAGGGCCATCACCACGATGCCCATGGTCTTCTGGGCGTCCTGGAGGCCGTGGCCGAGCGCCATTCCGGCAGCCGAGACCGTCTGGGCGATCCGGAAGCCGCGCTTGGCCTTGTGCGGGTTGGCCCGCCGGAACAGCCACATGATCACGACCATCACCAGATAGCCGATGATCAGGCCGACGAACGGCGAGAGGAACATCGGGACGACGACCTTCTCGACGACGCCCGACCAGATGACGGTCGTGCCGCCCGCGAGCGCCGCGCCCACCATGCCGCCGAACAGGGCGTGCGAGGAGGACGAGGGCAGGCCGAAGTACCAAGTGATCAGGTTCCAGGCGACCGCGCCGATCAGCGCGGCGAAGAGGATGCCCATCCCCTTGTCGCCGACCGGCGTCTCGATCAGACCCTTGCTGACGGTCTTGGCCACCCCGCTGCCGAGGAAGGCACCGGCGAGGTTCATCACGGCCGCCATCGCCAGGGCCGCGCGGGGGGTCAGCGCCCGCGTGGACACCGAGGTGGCGATGGCGTTCGCGGAGTCGTGGAAGCCGTTGGTATAGGTGAATCCGAGCGCGACCGCGATGGTCACGACAAGTGCGAACGTATCCACCGGAGGTCAGGACTCCTTGACCGCGATGGTCTCGACGGTGTTCGCGACGTGCTCGAACGCGTCCGCCGCCTCTTCCAGTACGTCCACGATCTGCTTCAGCTTGAGCACCTCGATGGCGTCGTACTTGCCGTTGAAGAGGTGGGCGAGCAGCTTGCGGTGGATCTGGTCGGCCTGGTTCTCCAGACGGTTGACCTCGATCCAGTACTCGGTGAGGTTGGTCATCGTCCGCAGGTTCGGCATGGCCTCGGCGGTGAGCTCGGCGGCTCGCGCGAGGACCTCGATCTGCTGCTCGACGCCCTTCGGCAGGTCCTCGATCTGGTAGAGGACGACCAGGTCGACCGCCTCTTCCATGAAGTCCATGATGTCGTCGAGCGAGGACGCGAGGGAGTAGATGTCCTCACGGTCGAACGGCGTGATGAACGAGGAGTTCAGCTGGTGGAAGATCGCGTGGGTCGCGTCGTCCCCGGCGTGCTCCGCTGCCCTCATCCGCTCGGCGATCTCGGCCCGGGCGGACGGCTCCGCGCCGAGCAGTTCCATCAGGAGCTTGGAGCCCGTGACGATGTTGTCCGCGGACGCGGCGAACATGTCGTAGAAGCTCGTCTCCCTGGGGGTCAGACGAAAGCGCACGTGGGATCCTCGGGGTGCAGCGGATTCGGTCTCGTTGATGCTAGGCGCATCATCCGGCCACAGCTAACTGGCATTCCCTCAGTGTCGCCCATCGGGCAGAGTGCACACCAAGCCGGGACCACCTCTTCACGGCCGTGCGCCGGGGATTTCGCTACCATATACCCGGCGGGGGTATACCCATGGGGTATAAGCCGGGCACCATCACGGGACACGCCGCGTCCCGCCCCCGGACGGACGGCGGCGCGCCGGCCGACGGCGCGGTACGCGCGGGACAACGGAGGACGCCATGACCACTACGGGAACCACAGCGGCCGGCACGGGCGAGCCGGCCGCGGCGTCCTGCCACGGCGGGCCGGGCCCCGCGTCCGCGACGACCGGGGCCTCGGGGGCCCCTGGGCCCTCGGGAGCCTCCGGCCCCTCCGGCACCTCCGGAAGCGACAATGCTCACAGCCATGGGCCGCACGGCTACAGCCACCAGAAGGACCAGCACCTCAAGCGGCTGCGCAGGATCGAGGGCCAGATCAGGGGCCTCCAGCGCATGGTCGAGGAAGACGTCTACTGCATCGACATACTCACCCAGGTCTCCGCGGGCACCAAGGCGCTTCAGTCCTTCGCCCTCCAGCTGCTCCAGGAGCACCTGCGGCACTGCGTCGCCGACGCGGCGGTCAAGGGCGGCGACGAGATCGACGCCAAGGTCGCCGAGGCGACGGCGGCCATCGCACGGCTGCTGCGGTCCTGAGGCGAGGGCGGTCCTGAGCCGGGGTGGCCCTGAGGCAGACACGCCCTGGAGCCGGTACGACTCCGGCGTTCCGGGGGCGACTCCGGCGTTCCGGGGGCGACTCCGGCGTTCCGGGGGCGACTCCGGCGTTCCGGGGGACGGCTCCGGCCAGTGCCGGGAACGCGCCCGGCCGACCCTTCCCACTCGACCGTCCCCCTCAGCCGTTCCCCTCAGCCGTCCGCGTCGGCCCCCGCCGGCCGGCGGGGATGGGGCCGGACGACTCTCAGCACCTCGTCGATCCGGTCCGGACTCAGCCGCTCCTCGGCCGCGCCCGTGGCGGCGATCATCAGTTCGCCATAGAGGTCGATCTCGATGAGGGCCACGGGATCCGGGCCGGGGGACGAACCGCGCCGCGAAACCACGTGATTCACCTCCTCGGGCCTTGCGTATCGGTACGGGCGTACGGGCCTCCGGCCGGTCGCCCGGCCAGGCGTCTTACGAGGGTCCGGTTTCCAGATTAGTGATCGGTACACACGCCGCGCATGGCACAGAAGGACCATTTCCATGGCCAACCAGGCCCGGCTCCGCTATTTGCGGGGGGAGGCGACCGTCCCCGCATAAATATCGCCGGATGCCGGGAGACGGATGTCGGGCATGAATCCGAACGAGGTGAGTTCGACCGTGGAGACCACAGTCATCGGCGAGCCGTCGCCGGCGGACCGCCGGCCGGCCGGGGACGCACCACCGAGCGGGGACGGAGTGCCCGCGGAAGCCGGTGAGGCTCCGGTGGCCCCGGAGGTCGTACGGGACGAGGCGGGCCCAGGAGACGTACGGGGCGAACCGGCGCTGCCCTCAGCCCCCTCCGAGGCGCCCTCGATCCCCTCGCCCCCCTCACGCCC
>NZ_JBPQTX010000081.1:0-24756 GCF_051386555.1 Streptomyces sp. URMC 126 | reverse complement strand
CGGACGGGCTGAAGTGCGCGCCCAGGGCGGCACTATCCAGCCCGTCCGGCGCTTGAGGACGAGCGGCGAAGCCGCGACAAGCGGGGTCTGGGGCGCAGCCCCAGGAAACGGCGAAGGGGCGGGGCCGGGGCACACCTCCCTACGAAGCGAACAGCCGCACCGGCCACCCCGCATGCAGCTCCGCCATCACATCCAGCAGCGGTGCCGACGCGGCCGGCAGCGCGTCCGTCCCCTCGACGAGAACGCGCACGCCCGCCGCCGCAGCGGCCGAAGCCACCGTGTCCAGCTCCGGCGCCAGCCGGGCCAGGACGGCCGTCGCGTCGAACGGGTCGAGGCCGAGAAGGCGGACGACGGCCGTGGCCGGTCCCCCGATCGCCTCGTAACCGGCCGCGTACGCGGCGGCCTCCGGCCCGAGGCCCGCCGCGCGGGCGGTGAGGCCGAGGACGACGGGCTGGTGGGCGCCGCGCGGCCGGGCCGCGGCGAGGGCGTCGAGGGCGGGCGAGGGCCAGGCCGCCCGCGCGGCGCGCGTCAACTGGCGGCCGAGCCGACGGGCGGCGGCGCGCAAGGCCGGGGACGGCGTCCGGGCGTCGGCGGCCTCGTCGAGCAGGAGCGGGTCCGCGCCGGCGGCGGCCGCCGCGGCGAGGGCCGCGGTGGTCAGCCCGGCGGTGTGCAGCCGCCCGCGGCAGAACTCCTCCAGATCGGCCGCGTCCCGGATCCGCCCCGCCGCGACGGCCGCCTCCGCGCCGCCGGAGTGCGCGTGGCCGCCGGCGGGGAAGCGCCCGTCGGCGAGGACGAGCAAGGAGGCCAGGGCGGCGGTGTCGACGGCCGTCATCAGAAGAGGAAGTAGCGCTGGGCCATGGGCAGTTCCGACACCGGGCTCGGTTCCACCGGTTCGCCGTCGACGGTGACGGTGAAGGTGTCCGGGTCGACCTCGACGCGCGGCCGGGCGTCGTTCTCGCGCATGTCGGCTTTGGTGACGCCCCGGGTGTCACGGATGGGCAGGAAGCGCTTGCCGAGGCCGAGGCGTTCGGGAAGGCCGTCGTCGAGGGCCCACTGGGTGACGAAGTTGAGCGAGGTGGCGGCCGGGGCGCGGCCCACCGCGCCGAACATCGGCCGGGGCAGCACCGGTTGCGGCGTGGGGATGGAGGCGTTGGCGTCGCCCATCTGCGCCCAGGCGATCTGGCCGCCCTTGAGGACGAGCAGCGGCCGGACGCCGAAGAACGCCGGTTCCCACAGCACCAAGTCGGCGAGTTTGCCCTCCTCGACCGAGCCGATCTCGTGGTCGAGCCCCTGTGCCACGGCCGGGTTGATCGTGTATTTGGCGACGTAGCGGCGGGCCCGCCGGTTGTCTGCCGGGCCGTCGCCGGGGAGCGGCCCGCGGCGGGCCTTCATCACATGGGCGGTCTGCCAGGTGCGCAGTACGGTCTCGCCGATGCGGCCCATGGCCTGGGAGTCGGAGGAGACGATGGAGATGGCGCCGAGATCGTGGAGGACGTCCTCGGCCGCGATCGTGCCGGGGCGGATGCGGGATTCGGCGAAGGCGAGGTCCTCGGGGACGGAGGGGTTGAGGTGGTGGCAGACCATCAGCATGTCGAGGTGTTCCTCGACGGTGTTGACGGTGTGCGGCCGGGTGGGGTTGGTGGAGCTGGGGAGGACGTTGGGTTCGGAGACGACGGTGATGATGTCGGGTGCGTGTCCGCCGCCCGCGCCTTCGGTGTGGTACGCGTGGATCGAGCGCCCGGCGATGGCGGCGAGGGTGTCCCCGACGAAACCGGCCTCGTTGAGGGTGTCGGTGTGGATGGCGAGCTGGGCGCCGCTCTCCGCGCAGACGGACAGGCAGGCGTCGATGACGGCGGGCGTGGCCCCCCAGTCCTCGTGGATCTTGAATCCGACCGCCCCGGCGCGCAGTTGGGCCCGCATGGCGTCGTACGAGACGGTGTTGCCCTTGCCGAGCAGGCCGATGTTGACGGGGTACGCCTCCATGGCCTCGAACATCCGGGCGAGGTGCCAGGCGCCTGGGGTGACGGTGGTGGCCTTGCTGCCCTCGGCCGGTCCGGTGCCGCCGCCGACGAGCGTGGTGATGCCCGAGGCGAGGGCGGTCTCGGCGGCCTGCGGGCAGATGAAGTGGACGTGGGCGTCGACGCCTCCGGCGGTGAGGATCCGCCCGTTGCCGGAGATGATCTCGGTTTCCGGGCCGATCACCAGGTCGGGGTGGACGCCGTCCATGACGTCGGGGTTGCCCGCCTTGCCGACGCCGGTGATCCGGCCGTCCCGGATCCCCACGTCGGCCTTGACGACGCCCCAGTGGTCGAGGACCACCGCGCCCGTGATGACGGTGTCGGGGGCGCCCTCGGCCCGGGTGACCCGGGACTGGCCCATGGACTCGCGGATGACCTTGCCGCCGCCGAACACGGCCTCGTCGCCCGCCCGTCCGGGACCGCCGGAGCGGTCCTCCTCCACCTCGATCAGCAGCGCGGTGTCGGCGAGGCGGATCCGGTCGCCGGTGGTGGGGCCGTAGAGGGCGGCGTAGGCGGCCCGGTCGAGCCGGGACGGCCCGGCGGCGCTCTCTTCCGCCGCCTGGCCGGCCGTGGAGCCTGTGGCCGGGCCGGCCGGGAAGTCAGCCATCGAGCTGACCGCCGCAGGCCCCGCGCAGCCCCGGCACGATCCGCTTGCCGGCCAGCGGTACGAGGTCCACCTCCACCGGGATGCCCGGCTCGAAGCGGACGGCGGTGCCGGCCGGGATGTCGAGCCGCTTGCCGTGGGCGGCGGCCCGGTCGAACTCCAGCCCGGGGTTGGCCTCGGCGAAGTGGTAGTGCGAGCCCACCTGGACGGGCCGGTCGGCGGTGTTGAGTACGGTGATCCGGGTGCGGTGCAGGCCCTCGTTGAGGCGGACGGGCTCGTCCGCGTAGAGGATCTGGCCGGGTATCGGGGCGGTGGTGGTCATGGGTCCCCCTCGTCAGGCGATGGGCTCGTGGACGGTGACGAGCTTGGTCCCGTCCGGGAAGGTGGCCTCGACCTGGACGTCGGGGATCATCTCGGGGATGCCGGCCATGACCTCGTCGCGGGTGAGCACCCGGCGTCCGGACGCCATGAGTTCGGCCACCGTCCGGCCGTCGCGGGCGCCTTCCAGGACGTGTGCGGTGATGAGGGCCACGGCCTCGGGGTGGTTGAGCAGGAGCCCTCGGGCCCGGCGTCTCTCGGCGACGTCGGCGGCCACGTGGATCAGCAGCCGCTCCTGCTCGTGCGGGGTCAGTAGCACGGGTCCCACCTCACTGTCGTCCGAACGCAGCGGGACGTTACCCCAGTTCAGCACGGTGCGAAGGGGCGCGGACCCGCCCGGGGGCCGGTGATTGCAACTTACTGCGCAAGCTTTTCCACCGTGTTAACCGCCGCTTTGCGTCGCCATGGAGAAGCCGCCCGGCGAAGGCCCCGAACACGTAACATCCGGTGCCCCGTTCAGTCGATGACCTTGATCTTCTTCATGGTCGGCTGGGAGATGACCCGGGCGACGCCGGGAATGCCGATGATCTTCTGCGTCTGGAAGGTCTCGTAAGCGGCGTAGTCGGCGACCAGGACCCGCAGGTGGTAGTCGGGGGTACCGAAGGTACGGCGGAACTCGACGACTTCCTCATAGGCGGCGATGGTCGACTCCAGTCCCTCCAGTGTCTTGAGGTCGCTGACCGAGACCTCGATGGACACGAGCACCTCCAGCCCCCTTCCCGCCGCCTCGTGGTTCACGCGCGCCCGGTACCCGGTGATGATCCCCGCCTCCTCCAGCCGTCGTACCCGGCGCAGGCAGGGCGGGGGCGTGAGGCCGACCCTCCTGGCCAGTTCGACGTTGGTCAGCCGGCCGTCCCGCTGGAGGTGAAACAAGATGTCGCGATCGAGGTCGTCCAGCCTGTATCCATTGCTCATCGGGCCAGCGTACGGTCATATTTCGCAACCAAATAAGGCGTGTTCGCTCCTACGATTGCCGTATGGCGACCTCTCCGGCCCACCACGTCGGCCCGGCCCCTTCCCCTTCCCCCTCGTCCCCTCCGGCCTCCCGCGAGCGGCTGCGGACGGACCTGCGGCGCGCGCTCCGGGACTCCGGCTCGGTGGGGCTCGGCGCGTACCCGATGGGGGTGGCCTTCGGTGTCCTGGTCGCCCACTCGGGCTTCGCCTGGTGGTGGGCGAGCGTCTTCTCCGGCTGTATCTACGCCGGTTCCCTGGAATTCCTCTTCCTCGAGCTGGTGCTGTCCACCGCGCCGCTCGCGTCGATCGCGGTGACGGCGTTCCTGGTCAACTTCCGGCACGTCTTCTACGCGCTGTCCTTCCCGCTGCACCGCGTCCGGGGGCGGCTCGCCAAGGCGTACAGCACGTTCGCCCTCTCGGACGAGGCGTACGCGGTGACGGCCGGCGAGGCCGCGCAGTCCTACCCGGGCCGGCGGATCCTCTGGCTCCAGGTCTTCATCCACTGCTACTGGGCGGGCGGGGCGACGACCGGCGCCCTGCTCGGATCGGTGCTGCCCGACGGCGTCAAGGGTCTGGAGTTCGCCGTGACCGCCCTCTTCACCGTCCTGGCCCTCGACGCCTTCCGGGCGCGCCGCGACCTGCCCACTCCGCTGCTGGCCCTGGCCTGTGCGCTCGTGGGGCTGTTCGTGTTCCCGCGGCAACCGCTCCTGGTCGCGTTCGCCCTGCTCACCGCCGGGCTGCTGGCCCGCCACCGGTGGACGGGCGGGGGGCGCGTCCGTGCCTGACACCGGTTACCTGATCGCGGCGGTGGCCATCGCCGTCGCCGTCACCTGGGCGCTGCGCGCCCTGCCCTTCGTCGCCCTGGCCCCGCTGCGGTCAAGCCCGCTGATCGGGTACCTCAAGAAGGCGATGCCGGTCGGTGTGATGGTCGTTCTCACCGTTTACACCCTCCGCGACCTCGACTGGCGGGTGCCCGACCGGGCCTGGCCGACGGTCCTCGCGCTGGCCTGCACCGTGGCGCTGCACCTGTGGCGGCGGAACGTCCTGCTCTCCGTCCTCGGCGGCACCGTCGTCCACGTGGTGCTGGTCAGCGCGGTCTTCGGCCGCTGACCCCGGTCAGTGCCGGGGCCCGCCTCCCGGTTCGCGGTGTTCGGCCGCGATGCCGAAGCGGCCGGGGTCGCCCGGGGCGGACGGCAGGTGCCGCACCGTCGAGACGGTGCTGATCACCGGTTCGTCCACGGCGGCCCCTTCGGCGGCGTCGGCCTCGCGCCGCTCCAGCCGCTCCAGGTCCGCGGCGGACACCAGGGCGACCAAGGGCTTCCCGTGCCGCGTGACGACCACCCGCTCGCCGCCGTAGACGACGCGGTTGATCAGCTCCGCCAGCTCGGCTCGGGCTTGCGTCACAGGAATCTCGTAGGCCATGAGCCCATTCTACCGTCATGTACATCCTGTACATTTTTTACAGATGGCTCGCGACCAGCGGGCCGTCCGGCACCGCACGCCCCTGTGCGCCAGACCTGGAGGCCAGCCGTGATCCCGTACACCTCCCGCCATGTCCTGCCGGAGTTCACCGAACGCACCTCCGACGGGCGCCGCACGCTCGACCCCTACTCCAAGCTCCTGTCCGAGCGGATCGTCATGCTGGGCACGGCGGTCGACGACACGGCCGCCACGGATGTGATCGCCCAGCTGATGCACTTGGAGCACGCGGCGCCCGATCGGGACGTGTCGCTCTACATCAACTCCCCCGGCGGCTCCTTCTCCGCCCTGTGCGCCGTCCACGACACGATGCGCTACATCTCCTGCGACATCGAGACGGTCTGCCTGGGCCAGGCCGCCCCGGCCGCCGCGCTCCTGCTCGCCGCGGGCACCCCGGGCAAGCGGGCGGTGCTGCCGCGCGCCCGGGTGGTGCTCGGGCCGCCGTCCCTGCCGGAGCCGGTCCGCGGCACCCCCTCCGACCTGGCCGTCCACGCCGAGGAGCTGCTGCGCCGGCGTACGGTCCAGGCGGAGTTGCTGGCCCGGTACACCGGGCGGGACGTCGACCGGATCCTGGCCGACACGGACCGGGACACGGTCTTCGACGCCGAGGCCGCGGTGGCCTACGGCTTGGCCGACCGGGTCGTCGAGAACCGCTCCGCCCTGCCGGCCCCGGCGCCCGGACGGTGAGGGCGGTGCCGAACGGAACGGACGGGACCGGCGGGACGCGGGGCATCTGGCCCGACCTCCCTCCGCTGCCCGCCCTGACCCGTGCCGAGGGCGAGGTGGTGGACCGGTACCTGGAAGTACTGGATCTCCTCGGCAGGATCAATCCCGCGCGCGTACAGGGCACGTACGGGGGGCTACGAGCCGCGCAGGCGCTGGTGGTCGCGAGCACGGGACTGCGCGACGCCCTGGCGGTCATGTTCGAACGAGGTGAACGGGAGGTGTACACGGGGACAATGGCACGGGCGTTGCGCGTCCTCGACGGAGAGCGCCGTGCACGCCGGGTGATGTTGCCGCCGCCATCCGCGAGTTGAGAAGCGGAAACGCTTTTCAACTGGATTCCTCCAGACAGCGGACGCGAGCGTAGACGCGGTGCGGTGATCACTCTCAGCGGCCCGCGCACTCCGCGCTCGAGTGATCCGTAACCGGCGCAGGTGGCGGCCTCAGCACGGCGTTCCCATGAGGGTCAAACCGCCCTGCGTCCACCTGAATTGCCCACAGGTGACGAGGCTCACATAACCGGGGTTCCGCTCGGAAAGCCGGCCGCGACTGCGCCAAGATCCTCGGGACGACAAGCCCCCGCCACACGGCGGGGCGGTCCCGGCGGACGCCGAACCCTGCCGCCGCCGGGGCGGGTCGACGAGGAGTGCATCGGCAGGGATGGAGGACCCGAGCACGGCGGGGCGGCCCCACGGAGCCGCCCCTTGGGGTGAAGCCGCCCAGGCGGCCGGGCATTCTTCGCCTGCCCGAACCCGACAGGCAATCCTTCACAGGCGGCTGACGAAGGGTATGCGCATGGGCGCGCACAAACGTCCCGCAAGGCTGTCCAAAGCCAAGGCCGCATCGGCCCTGACCCTCGCCGCCGTCGGCGTCACGGTACTGACGCCGGGCGGCACCTCCAAGGCGGAGGCGGCATCCGTCTCGGTCAGGGCACTGCAGATCGCCGCATCCAAGCAGGGCTCGCCCTACCAGTGGGGCGCCACGGGCCCGTACCGCTTCGACTGCTCGGGGCTGACGCTCTACTCCTTCAAGCGGGCCGGCAAGCAGCTGCCCCGCACCGCCGCGGCCCAGTACAACCGCACCCACCACATCCCCCGCTCCGCCCGCGAACGCGGCGACCTGGTGTTCTTCCACTCCGGGCGGGGCGTCTACCACGTCGGGATATACGCCGGGGGCGGAAAGATGTGGCACGCCCCCAAGACCGGTTCCGTCGTCCGCCTGGAGCGGATCTGGACGAACAGCGTCTGGTACGGCCGGGTGACCTGAGGCGGCCGGGCGGTCGCGAGACCCCCGCCCTCACCGCACCGGCACGGTCCACGGAAGGCAGATCCACACCGTCTTGCCGCCCTCGGCGGTCGGTGTGACGGAGAACCGGCCGCCGCGCTCCGCGGCGAGCCAGCGGACGATCACCAACCCCCGCCCGTTGTCCTGCTGGACCGCGGCGGGCAGCCGGCGGGGGTGACGGGGGTGGCTGTCGGTGACCCCGATACGCAGCTCCTCGTCGCGTTCGAGCAGCACATCCACGGTGAAGGTGGGGGACTGGCCGCGGGTGTGCTGCACGGCGTTGGTGGCCAGCTCGGAGACGATCAGCCGCACGGCCTCGGCGGCCTCCGTGTCTCCCGGCAGGCCCCACTCCCCCAGGACGGACGACACGTAGCGGCGGGCCGTGGACACCGACGCCGGGGCGCTCGGCAGAGTGACGGACGCTTCCTGGAGATCTGCCATGTCGCTGTCCCTTTCGACCGGGTCCCACCGGACTCACCGGGTTCCACCGGGCCGGGCTCCCGGAGCGGTGCGCGAGGACACGCGGCGTACGGACGCGCGACGTACGGGCACGCGGCGTACACAGGACCGGTCGGGAGAGGCCCACGGGCGGCTCTTCACGTCAGAGTGCCACTGATAACGCCCGTGATGGGCGCGATCCACCGAGATGTGCATATATCTGTCGCTCGAAGCGGTGAACTCTGCGACGGCAGACCGTATGTGAGCGGATCGATGCTCTATTGACTCAGAGGTACGTATGCGAGGACGTACGGCACACCCGCCCGGCCCGCGCGAGGGCGGCGGGACGTACGACGCACGAGGGGAGGGTCCGCCGTTGCGGTACGGACCGGCGGTGCGCCGCCGCAAACTCGGCGCCGAACTGCGCCGCCAGCGCGAACTGACCGGGATGACCAGCCGGCAGGCAGCGGACGCGGTCGGCTGGCACCAGTCGAAGGTGAGCCGCATCGAGACCGGCAGCAGCGGGGCCAAGCCCGCCGACGTGGCCCGGCTGCTCGACGCCTACCGGGTCTCGGACCCCGAACTCCGCGCCCTGCTCGGAGCGTTGTGCGGGGCGGACTCCGCGGTGCCGGGGGACGGCGGTTCCGGCTCGCGGCGCGGCTGGTGGTACGCCTACCGCGACCTGCTGCCCTCCGCCTATCTGGACTTCATCAGCCTGGAGTCGGAGGCCTCCCGCTCGCGCACGTTGGAGACCACGGTGGTGCCCGGCCTGCTCCAGACGCCGGAGTACGCCCGGGCGGTGACCCGGGCCGCGCTGGGCGACCCGCCCGAACGGCAGGTCGACGAGCTCGTCCGGGTGCGCATGGCACGGCAGTCGGTGCTGCGCCGGCCGCGGCCGCTGGAGCTGTGGGCGATCCTGGACGAGGCGGTGCTGCGGCACGAGGTGGGCGGGCCGGAGGTGATGGCGGGGCAGCTGCGGCACCTGCTGGACACCGGCCGGCTGCCCCATGTCCGGCTGCACGTCCTCCCGTTCACCCGGGGCAATCACATCGGCATCACCGGTCCTTTCGTCATCTTCTCCTTTCCGCGCATCGCCGATCTGGACGTGGTTGTTCTCGACCACTTGACGAGTAGCCTCTATCTGGAGCGGAAAGAAGACCTGAGGGCGTACGGCGCCGCGTTCACCACGCTCCGGGCGCACGCCCTCGCGCACGAGGAGTCCCTCGAGTACATCGCTGAGGTCGCGGGAGAGCGCGGCCGTACGCGGTGATCCGCCCCGTACACGCGAGAACGCACAGGGAGGCGCCATGTCCGCAGCACCGCGGTACGTACCTTCTCGTCCGGTTCCCCGCGCGGCCGAGTGGCGGCGCAGCAGCCACAGCACCGGGATGAACAACTGCGTCGAGGCGGCCGTCCTGGCCGGCGACCGCCTCGCCGTGCGCGACTCCAAACGGCCGGCGGGGCCCTGCGTGGTGGTGGGGCCCGCCGCCTGGAGACCGTTCGTCGGCCTGCTCCGGACGGCCGGGGAAGCGATGGCCGGGGAGGCGATGGCCGGGGAGACGATGGCCTAGGCCGCGCCGGCCCGGCGTCAGAGTCCGCGCGCCCCGGGCGGGGCGGTCCGGACGATCGTGGCGACCGCCCGTGCCACCTCGTGGTCCGCGAGGTCGGCGCGGGCGGTCAGCCGTAGCCGGGAGACGCCGTCCGGCACGGACGGGGGGCGGAAGCAGCCCACCGCGAGCCCTTCCGCCCGGCAGGCGGCCTGCCAGCGCACGGCCGCCTCCGGCGAGGGGGCGCGGACCGAGACGACGGCCGCGTCGGGGCGCACCGCGGTGAATCCGGCGGCCGTCAGCCGCCGGTGCAGCCCGCTCGCGACCGCGCGGACGCGGGTCGCCCGGTCCGGTTCGCGGCGCAGCACCTCCAGGGCCGCCAGGGCCGCCGCGGTGGCGGCGGGCGCGAGGCCGGTGTCGAAGACGAAGGTGCGGGCGGTGTTGACGAGGTGGGTGACGACCCGTGCGGGGCCGAGCACCGCGCCGCCCTGGGCGCCCAGCGACTTGGAGAGGGTGACGGTGGCCACCACGTCCGCGGCCCCGGCCAGCCCGGCGGCGTGCACCGCGCCGCGGCCCCCCTCCCCCAGCACCCCGAGCCCGTGCGCGTCGTCCACCAGCAGCCCCGCGCCGCTCTCCCGGCACACCCGTGCCAGGTCGCCGAGCGGCGCGGCGTCGCCGTCCACGGAGAACACCGAGTCGGTGACGACCAGGGCCCGGCCCGGGTGGGTGGTCAGGGCCTTGCGGACGGCCGCCGGGTCGGTGTGCGGGACGACGGCCTTCCGGGCGCGGGCGAGCCGGCAGCCGTCGATCAGCGAGGCGTGGTTGCCCTCGTCGGAGACCAGCAGGGAGGGGTGGCCCGCCGGGTCCGGGGGCGCGGCGAGGGCGGTGACGGCGGCCAGGTTGGCGGCGTAGCCGGAGGAGAGGACGAGGGCGGCCTCGAAGCCGCAGAAGTCGGCGAGGTTCCGTTCGAGTTCGGCGTGGAGTTCCGTGCTGCCGCTGACCAGCCGGGAGCCGGTGGCGCCGGCCCCCCAGCGGTGGGCCGCCGCGGCGGCGGCCCGGGTGACCCGCGGGTGGTGACAGAGGCCGAGGTAGTCGTTGCCGGCGAGGTCGATGGTGGACGTGTCGCCCGAGGGACGGGCGGGGCGGGGGCGGAGGGTGCGGACGAGGCCGGCGTCCCGGCGCGCCCGGTGCTGCTCGTCGATCCAGTCGAAGACGCTGAGCGCGCTGAGGGCGCTGGAGTCCCTGTGGTCGCTGTCGTGGGGCATCGGCCGTCCCGGCTCCTGTGGCGGTCCCTGTGCGGGGGTGGACTACGGGTGTGCGCACCGTGCCGGTCCGGGGCCTGCCCCCGGGGTCGTCTGTGGGATTCACATAAATCGGCGTGGGGTCCGTTCACCGGGCCGAGTACGGCCGACCCTCAAACTAGCCGTTCCCGCGCATGGTCAGCATGTCGTGATCCACCCAGCTTGGACATCCGGTGTTGTGAGATCCCTACCTTGGCCCGGAGTGGCCCGGTGGGCGAGGATCACTCCTCATGGACCTGATCGACACCTTGGTGGAGAAGGGGCTGCGGCGTGAGTCGCCGACCCGGGACGAAGCGCTGGCCGTGCTGGCGACCTCCGACGACGAGTTGCTGGACGTGGTGGCCGCGGCGGGCCGGGTCCGCCGGAAGTGGTTCGGGCGGCGGGTGAAGCTCAACTACCTCGTCAACCTGAAGTCCGGGCTCTGCCCCGAGGACTGCTCGTACTGCTCGCAGCGGCTGGGATCGAAGGCCGAGATCCTCAAGTACACCTGGCTGAAGCCCGAGGAGGCCTCGAAGGCCGCGTCGGCGGGCGTGGCGGGCGGCGCCAAGCGCGTCTGCCTGGTGGCCAGCGGGCGCGGTCCGACGGACCGGGACATCGACCGGGTCACCCGGACCATCGAGGCGATCAAGGAGGAGAACGAGCGGGTCGAGGTGTGCGCCTGCCTCGGGCTCCTCTCCGAGGGCCAGGCCGAGCGGCTGCGCGCGGCGGGCGTCGACGCCTACAACCACAACCTCAACACGTCCGAGGCCACCTACGGCGACATCACCTCCACCCACACCTACGCCGACCGCGAGGAGACCGTGCGGCTGGCGCAGGGCGCCGGGCTGTCGGCCTGCTCGGGGCTGATCGCGGGCATGGGCGAGAGCGACGAGGACCTGGTGGACGTCGCGTTCGCGCTGCGGGCGATGGACGTGGACTCGGTGCCGGTCAACTTCCTCATCCCGTTCGAGGGCACACCGCTCGCCAAGGAGTGGAACCTCACGCCGCAGCGGGCGCTGCGCATCCTGGCGATGGTCCGTTTCGTCCACCCGGACGCGGAGGTGCGGCTGGCCGGTGGCCGCGAGATCCATCTGCGCACCCTCCAGCCGCTGGCCCTGCACCTGGCCAACTCCATCTTCCTGGGCGACTATCTGACCAGCGAGGGCCAGGAGGGCAAGGCCGATCTCGACATGATCGCGGACGCGGGCTTCGAGGTGGAGGGCGCGGACACCACGACGCTGCCCGCCCACCGGGTGCGGTCGGCCGGGTGCGGCGGCGGTGCGGAAGGTTCCGGCGGAGGCTGCGGGCCGTGCGAGCCCTGCGGGGACGCGGAGCCGGCCGGGACGCGGGAGGACGCCGGGGCACGAGAGACCGCCGCGACGCATGAGGCCGCCGGGGACGACGAGCCGGGCGCGGCCCGTACGGACCTGGTCGCGGTACGCCGCCGGGGCGCGGGGACGGACCTGCCGCCCAATGCCTGAACCGCTCGTCCGCCCCGGGGCGGAACCCCTCACCCCGCGCCGCCTGCTGGAGCTGGACCGGCGGCACGTCTGGCACCCGTACGCCCCGATGCCCGGCCGGCGGGATCCGCTGGTCGTCGCGTCGGCGTCGGGTGTACGGCTGCGGCTGGCGGAGCCGGCGCACGGCAGGTCCGAGCTGGTGGACGGCATGTCGTCCTGGTGGTCGGCGCTGCACGGGTACAACCACCCGGTGCTCAACGAGGCCGCGCGGGCGCAGCTCGACCGGATGAGCCATGTGATGTTCGGCGGGCTCACCCACGAGCCCGCCGTCCGGCTGGCCGCCCGGCTGGTGGAGATCACACCGGAGGGCCTGGAGCACGTCTTCCTCGCCGACTCCGGCTCGGTCTCCGTCGAAGTGGCCGTCAAGATGTGCCTCCAGTACTGGCGTTCGCTGGGCCGGCCGGAGAAGCGGCGGCTGCTCACCTGGCGCGGCGGCTACCACGGCGACACCTGGACGCCGATGTCCGTCTGCGACCCGGACGGCGGGATGCACAGCCTCTGGTCGGGCGTGCTGCCGGAGCAGGTGTTCGCGGACGCGCCGCCGGCCGGCTTCGACGCCGGGCCGGACCCGGCGTACGAGGCACACCTGCGGGAGCTGGTGGAGCGGCACGCGCACGAGGTGGCCGCCGTGATCGTCGAGCCGGTGGTGCAGAACGCGGGCGGGATGCGCTTCCACTCCCCCGCTTACCTCCGCCTGCTGCGGCGGCTCTGCGACGAGCACGACGTACTCCTGGTGTTCGACGAGATCGCCACCGGCTTCGGCCGCACGGGCGCGCTGTTCGCGGCGGACCACGCGGGGGTCACCCCCGACGTGCTCTGCCTGGGCAAGGCGCTGACGGGCGGCTATCTGACGATGGCGGCGGCGCTGTGCACCCCGCGGGTGGCCGACGGGATCTCGCGGGGCGAGGTGCCGGTGCTGGCACACGGGCCCACCTTCATGGGCAACCCGCTGGCGGCGGCGGTCGCGTGCGCGTCGGTCGACCTGCTGCTCGGCCAGGACTGGCAGTCCGAGGTCAAACGGATCGAGACCGGGCTGCGGGACGGCCTGGCGGAGGCGGCCGGCGTGCCGGGGGTGCGGGACGTCCGCGTCCTGGGCGCCATCGGCGTGGTCCAGCTGGACGCGCCGCTCGACGCGGCGGGGATGGCGGCGGCTACGGAGGCGGCGGTGCGCGAGGGCGTCTGGCTGCGGCCGTTCGGCGACCTCGTCTACACGATGCCGCCGTTCGTCACCGAGGACGGGGACCTGGCCCGGATCTGCCGCGCGGTGGGCGCCGCGGCGGCGGCCGGAGCGATGACACGGGAGCGGACATGACGGTGCTGATCGTCTCGGGCACGGGCACCGAGCTCGGCAAGACCATGACGACGGCGGCGGTCGCCGCGGTCGCGCTCGCGGAGGGCCGTTCGGTGGCCGTCCTCAAGCCCGCCCAGACCGGCGTCGCGGCGGACGAGCCGGGGGACGTGGCCGAGGTCCGGCGGCTCGCCGGCCCGGTCACCGGCGTCGAACTGGCGCGCTACCCCGAGCCGTTGGCGCCCGCCACGGCCGCCCGCCGCTCCGGCCTCCCGCCGGTCCGGCCCGCGGACGTCGCGGCGGCGGCGGAGCGGCTGGCCGCCGAGCACGATCTGGTGCTCGTGGAGGGCGCGGGCGGGCTGCTCGTCCGGCTGGACGACGAGGGGGGCACGCTCGCGGACGCGGCGCGGCTGCTGGGCGCGCCCGTGCTGGTGGTGGCCGCCGCCGGACTCGGCACGCTGAACGTCACCGCGCTCACCGCCGAGGCACTGCGCGCACGGCAGTTGACGTGCGCGGGCGTCGTCATCGGCAGTTGGCCGGCGGAGCCGGATCTGGCGATGCGGTGCAACGTGTCCGACTTTCCGGATGTGGCAGGTGTGCCGCTGGTGGGCGCGCTGCCCGCCGGGGCGGGTGCCCTGTCGCCGACCGATTTCCGCGCTCGGGCGGGGGGTTGGCTGGGGCCGGAGCTTTCCGGGACGTGGACGCCGGGGGCCGGGCTGACATAGCCCGTCCGGCGTTTGAGGACGAGCGGCGGAGCCGCGACAAGGGGGTCTGGGGGCGCGGCCCCAGGAAACGGTGAAAGGGCGGGACCGGGGCTCACCACCCCCCGCCCGGGGAACAATCGCGTTAGCCGACGCGTCCCCGGAAAGGGGTGTGCCATGCCGCCGCTTCACCGTTCCAGGCCACCACGCGGCCCCGACCCCGTCCACCACCCCCTCTTCGCCCGCTTCTACGCGCGCACGGCCCCAGCGCTGGAAGCGCGGAGCGGAATGGCCGCGCACCGGCGGGAGTTGCTGACGGGGCTGTCGGGGCGGGTGATCGAGATCGGGGCCGGGCCGGGGCTGAACTTTCCGTACTACCCGGAGGCCGTCTCGGAGGTGGTGGCGGTCGAGCCGGAGCGGCGGCTGCGCCGGCCCGCGGCGGAGGCGGCGGTGCGGGCCGGGGTGCCGGTGGACGTCGTCCCGGCGACGGCGGAGGCGCTGCCGGTGAAAAGCGAGGCGTTCGACGCGGCCGTCGTGTGCCTGGTGCTGTGTTCGGTGCGGGACGTGCCGAGGGCGCTCGGCGAGCTGCGGCGGGTGCTGCGTC
Source organism: Streptomyces sp. URMC 126 (assembly GCF_051386555.1). Classification (NCBI taxonomy): domain Bacteria; kingdom Bacillati; phylum Actinomycetota; class Actinomycetes; order Kitasatosporales; family Streptomycetaceae; genus Streptomyces; species Streptomyces sp. URMC 126. Next base: position 9,938 of record NZ_JBPQTX010000081.1, on the reverse strand, counting down.
CCGGCGCCGAGGTCCGCTTCTTCGAGCACGGCCGCGCCGAGGAGCGGGCCCTGGCCGCCGTGCAGCGGGTGGCCGACCGGACGCTCTGGCCGCGGCTGTTCGGCGGCTGCCGGACGTCCCGGGACCCGCTGGGCGCCCTGACCGTGGCCGGGTTCGCCGTCCGTTCCTCGCGGCGGGTGTGGGTGCCGGCGACGGGCCTGCGGCTGCCGTCGTCCTCCTGTGTCACGGGAGTCGCCGTCCGTCCCGGCGAGGGCCGGGGCTGAGCGGACGTCAGGCGTCGTCGGGTCCGCGCAGCGCCGCCTCCACCACGCCCCTGAGGTGGGCGCGCGGCACGCCGCCGCCCGCCACCAGGCGGTCGAAGACGAGGCCGTCGACGCAGGCGAGGAGGGTGACGGTGCGTTCCTCGGGATCGGGGACGCCGCGGGCCGCGAGGAAGTCGCGGACGGCGGCCCGGGCCGCGTTCTCGCGCGGCAGCAGGACCTCCCGCAGGGCCGGGTCGCGCACGCTCTCGACGGCGCAGGCGTAGCGGGCCAGGGTGCGCCGCCGGCCGGGGCCGGTGAGGCGCAGTTCGGCGAACGCGGCCAGGGCGCCGGTCAGTTCGTCGGCGTCCCGGGGCACCGGCAGGGCCGCCCCCAGCTTCCTCAGCTCGGCCTGGTCGACCTCGACGAGCCGCCGCACCAGGGCGTCGAGCAGGGCCTTGCGGGTGCGGAAGTACGCGGAGGTGGTGCCGGGCGGCAGGTCCGCCGCCCGGTCGACGGCGCGGTGGGTCAGTCCGCGCATGCCCTCGTCGGCCAGGACCGCGAGGGCCGCGTCGGCGATGAGGGTGCGTCGTTCGGTGGCCACACCCCCCTTTCTATCGCAGGTGAAGCTCTGGCCTATGCTCCTGCCACAGATCTTCTACATCTGTAGAAGATCCGCTCTGACACGACGTGGAAAAGGGGCCTGACATGGGCGACAGCGCGGTGGTCGTCGGCGGGGGCATCGGGGGGCTGGCGGCGGCCCTCGGACTGCGGCGGATCGGCTGGGAGGTGACCGTCGTCGAACGCGCCCCCGTCCTCGACGACGCGGGGGCGGGCATCTCGCTCGCGGCCAACGGCGTCCGCGCCCTGGACGAACTGGGCGTCGGCGAGGCCGTACGCGCCGCGGCCCGCTTCCAGTACACGGGCGGGACGCGCACCCCCGACGGCCGGTGGCTGGCCCGGATGGACGGCGCGGAGCTGGAGCGGGAGCTGGGGACGCCGATCGTCGGCATCCCCCGGTCCGTGCTGCACGGCATCATGCGGGCCGCGCTGCCGCCCGGCGCCCTGGTGACGGGAGCCGAGGTGACGGAGGTCGACCGGTCGGACCCGTCCGGCCCCCGGGTCCGCTGGGGTGACGAGGTCCGGTCGGCGGACGTGGTGGTGGCCGCCGACGGGGTCCGCAGCCGGCTGCGCCGCGCCCTGTTCCCCGCCCACCCGGGCCCCGCGTACAGCGGGTCGACGGTGCTGCGGGCGATCACCGAGTACCCGGTCGACGTGGCCGGCGACTTCGAGCTGACCTGGGGACGGGGCGCCGAGTTCGGCCACATCCTGCTCGCGGACGGGCGGGCCGAGTGGCACGCGGTCCTCAACGCGCCCGCCGGGCTCCGCACCGCCGACCCCCTCGCCGCGCTGCGCCGCCGGTTCGGCGGCTGGCACGACCCGATCCCGGCCCTGCTGGGCGCCACCCGCCCGGCGGACGTCCTGCACCACGACATCCACGAGCTCGTGACCCCGCTCCCCTCCTTCACGGCCGGCCGCGTGGCGCTGCTCGGCGACGCCGCCCACGCTATGACGCCCCACCTCGGCCAGGGGGCCTGCCAGGCGCTGGAGGACGCGGTCACACTGGCCGCCGCGCTGGCCGCCGGACCGTCGGTCGAGTCGGCGCTGGCCCGCTACGACGCCGAGCGGCGGCCGAGGAGCCAGGGCGTCGCCCGCGCCGCCCGGCAGGCCGGGCGGATGGGCCAGCAACTGGACCGACCGCTCGCGATCGCCCTCCGGAACGCGGCGTTCCGGCTGGCTCCGTCGGGCATGGCGGTCCGCGCCGTCCTGCGGCACGCCGCCTGGACGCCGCCGCGGCTGGGCTGAGCCGGGCGGCACCCGCCCCGCGAGCGACCGAACACGACGCGACACGACGACTTTGCCGTTCCTTTACCATGGGCGGTCACGGTTCCCGGGGAATCCGTCTCCCTGTGACTCCCCGCGAACCGTCCCCCTGTGAAGCGAAAGGTGTGAGCGTCCCCTCATGGGCGAACCTCCCAGCCATACCGGCCTCCGACGTCGCGCGCCCCTCCGGCCCGTGCCCGACCATGGGACGGAGGTGACCCGATGACCGAAGTGCTCCTGCTGGTGCTCACCCTGGTGCTGACGCTCGCGTGCGCCGTCTTCGTCGCCGCCGAGTTCTCGCTCACCACGGTGGAGCGCGGCGAGCTGGAGCGGGCCGCCGAGGCCGGCGACCGGCGCGCGCAGGGCGCCCTGCGCGCCGTGCGCGGCCTCACCTTCCAGCTGTCCGGCGCCCAGCTCGGCATCACCGTGACCGGCCTGGTCATCGGCATGCTCTCCAAGCCGTCCCTGGCCACCCTGCTCACCGGCCCGGTGCGGGCCCTGGGCCTGTCCCGGTCGGTGGCGTCCTCCGTGGCCCTCGCCCTGGGAACCGTCCTGTCGACGGTCGTCCTGATGGTCGTCGGCGAGCTCGTCCCCAAGAACTGGGCGATCTCCCGGCCGCTGCCCATGGCCCGGGCCGTGGCCGGGCCGCAGCGCGCCTTCTCCGCCCTCTTCCGGCCGCTGATCCGGCATCTGAACGACTCCGCCAACCGCGTCCTGCACCGGATGGGCGTGGAGCCCGCCGAGGAGCTGGCCACCGCGCGCGGCCCCCGGGAACTCGCCGCGCTCGCCCGGCACTCCGCCCGCGAGGGCGCGCTGGAACCGGACACCGCAGAACTGTTCGTCCGCACCCTGAACCTCGCCGACCTCACCGCGGAGAACGTGATGACGCCCCGGGTGCAGGTCACCGCGCTGGACGAGCGGGCCACCGTCGAGGACGTGGCGAACGCCACCCGCGCGACCGGCCTGTCCCGCTTCCCCGTCTACCGGGGCGGCCTCGACTCCGTCGTCGGCGTCGCGCACATCAAGGACGTCCTCGCCGTCCCCGCCGACCAGCGCCCACAGCGGTCGGTGACCACCCTGCTCCGCGAGCCGCTGCTGGTCCCGGCCTCCCTGACCGTCGACCGGCTGCTGGACCGGCTGTCCGCCAAGCGGAGCATGGCCGTGGTGATCGACGAGTACGGCGGCACGGCCGGCGTCGTCACGCTGGAGGACATCGTCGAGGAGGTCGTGGGCGAGGTCCGCGACGAGCACGACCCCGTCGAACGGCCCGACCTCGCCCCGGCGGGCACCGGCCCGGACGGCCGGGAGCGGTACGACGCCGACGGCGCGACCCGCACCGACCAGCTCGACGCCATCGGCCTGCGGGTGCCCGAGGGCCCGTACGAGACGCTGGCCGGCCTGGTCGCCACCGAGCTCGGCCGGATCCCGGCGGCGGGCGACACCCTGGAGGTGACCGGCTGGCGGCTGGAGGTGACGGACGCGTCCGGGCGGCGCGCCGCCCGCGTCCGGCTCACCGCGCCGGACGGCGGCCCCGACACCCCCGACGACGGCCTGGACGGCCTCGGGGAGGCCGGCCGATGACCGCCGTCCAGTTGCTGATCGGGCTGGCGACGCTGGTCGCCAACGCCTTCTTCGTGGGCGCGGAGTTCGCCCTGATCTCGGTCCGCCGCAGCCAGGTGGAGCCGCACGCCGACCAGGGCGACCGGCGGGCCCGCCGCGTCCTGTGGGGCCTGGAGCACATCTCGGCCCTGATGGCGGCGGCGCAGCTCGGCATCACGCTGTGCACCCTGGTACTCGGCGTCGTCGCCGAACCGGCCATCGCCTCCCTGCTGGAGCCGGCGCTGCACGCGGCCGGGCTGTCGGCCGGGGGCATCCACGCGGTGTCGTTCGCCATCGCCCTGGCGGTGTCGACCTATCTGCACATGCTCTTCGGCGAGATGGTCCCCAAGAACATCGCCCTCGCCGAGCCGGTCCGCACGGCCCTCTTCCTCGGCCCGCCGCTGGTGGCCCTGTCCCGCGCGCTGCGGCCGGTCGTCTTCGCCATCAACCAGTTGGCGAACGGCATCCTGAAGCTGCTGCGGGTGGAGCCCAAGGACGAGGTGGCGGCGGTCTTCTCGGACGACCAGCTGGCCCGCATGGTGGCGGACGCGAGCGCCGCGGGACTGCTGGACGAACGGTCGACCGAGCGGCTGCGGGACGCCCTGGAGCTGGGCAAACGCCCGGTCGCGGACGTCGTGCTGCCGGTGGACAGGGTGGTCGCCGCCCGCTTCGGTGTCACTCCGGAGCAGCTGGAGGCGCTAGCGGCCCGGTCGGGCTACTCCCGCTTCCCGGTGATCGACGACCGCGGCCGGATCCTGGGCTATCTGCATGTGAAGGACGCCCTGGACGCGACGCCCCGCGACGTGGCGTTCCCGCTGCGCCGGATACGCACCATCGCGCAGGTGCGGGCCGACACCCCGCTGGACGACGTCATCCACGCGATGAGCGGCACCGGCGCCCACCTGGCGGCCGTGCTCGGCACCGACGACCGGCTGGCCGGACTGGTCACGCTGGAGGACGTACTCCGGCAGCTCGTGGGACGAAAGGTGTGAGAGAACGGCTCCGGGAGCGGGGTGACAGGAGCGCACGCGAGGTGCCGGGGGGACGGGGAGTAGGATCGCCGCGCCATGCGGATGAATGCCTCGGACCCCCAGCACGCCGACGCCGACGACAGCCGGACCGGCGACGACGCCCCGGACGCCGGTGCCACCAAGAACACCGGTGACGCCACGAACACCGGGATCACCGGTGACGCCGGTGACACCAGGGCCGGCGCCCCGGCGCCCCCCGTGTTCACCAGCTTCGTCGCCGTCGGCGACTCCTTCACCGAGGGCATGTCCGACGTCCTGCCGGACGGCTCCTACCGGGGCTGGGCCGACCTGCTCGCCACCCGCCTCGCCGCCCGCTCCCCCGGCTTCCGGTACGCGAACCTGGCGGTGCGCGGCAAGCTCATCGGGCAGATCGCCGACGAGCAGGCGGCCCCCGCCGCCGCGCTGGGCGCCGACCTGGTGACGCTGGTCGGCGGCCTCAACGACGTCCTGCGGCCGAAGTGCGACGTGGAGCTGGTGTGCGCGCGGCTGGCCGAGACCGCGGAGCGGCTGGCGCCGGCCTGCCGGCAGCTGGTGCTGATGCGCAGCCCGGGCCGGCGCGGCCCGGTGCTGGAACGGTTCCGCCCCCGGATGGAGCGGCTGTTCGGCTTCATCGACGAGCTCGCCGAGCGGCACGGCGCCCTGGTCGTCGACCTGTTCGGGGCCGACGTGCTGGGCGACCCCCGGCTGTGGGCCGAGGACCGGCTGCACCTGAACGCCGAGGGGCACCGCCGGGTCGCGGAGGCCGTCTGGCAGGCGCTCGGCCTGCCGGCGGAGTCCGACTGGCGGCGGCCCCTGCCGCCGGCCGTCCGCCCCGGCTGGGCCACCCGGCGGACCTCGGACCTGCGGTTCGCCCGGGAGCACCTGGGCCCGTGGATAGGGCGCCGGCTCACCGGCCGCTCCTCGGGCGACGGGCGGGCGGGCGCGCACTTCAGCACCGCGCTCGGCGAGGCGTTCTTCGTCACACCGGCGGCCGATCCGCCGGGCTGCGTCACCGGCTGGCAGCGCTGGGTGGACGCCCCGGCGGACGGAACGGCCGGTTCCGGCCGTCCCTCGTAGGAAAGCACCATCCGGACCGCCGTACGGGTCTGCGCGTTCCGCCAGTAGAATTCCGTCACGTGACTGCTCCTGTGTCTTCCGCATCCGCAAAGCCCCGCATCCCCAACGTGCTGGCCGGCCGCTACGCCTCCGCCGAGCTCGCCGTGCTGTGGTCCCCCGAGTACAAGGTGACCCTGGAGCGCCGGCTGTGGCTGGCCGTGCTCCGCGCCCAGAAGGACCTGGGGATCGAGGTGCCGGACGCCGCCCTCGCCGACTACGAGCGGGTGCTGGAGCAGGTCGACCTCGCCTCGATCGCCGAGCGCGAGAAGGTCACCCGGCACGACGTGAAGGCCCGTATCGAGGAGTTCAACGCCCTCGCCGGCCACGAGCACGTCCACAAGGGCATGACCTCCCGCGACCTCACGGAGAACGTCGAGCAGCTGCAGATCCGGCTCTCGCTGGAGCTGGTGCGCGACCGTACGGTCGCGGTCCTGGCCCGGCTGGCGAAGCTGGCCGCCGACCACGCCGAGCTGGTCATGGCGGGCCGCTCGCACAACGTCGCCGCCCAGGCCACCACCCTCGGCAAGCGCTTCGCGACCACCGCCGACGAGCTGCTCGTCGCGTACGGCCGGGTCGAGGAGCTGCTGGCCCGCTACCCGCTGCGCGGGATCAAGGGCCCGGTCGGCACCGCGCAGGACATGCTGGACCTGCTCGGCGGCGACGCCGCGAAGCTGGCGGAGCTGGAGCGCCGGATCGCCGCGCACCTGGGCTTCGGGCAGGCCTTCACCTCCGTCGGCCAGGTCTACCCCCGGTCGCTGGACTACGACGTGGTCACCGCGCTGGTGCAGCTCGCCGCCGCGCCGTCCTCGCTCGCCAAGACGATCCGGCTGATGGCCGGGCACGAGCTGGTCACCGAGGGCTTCAAGCCCGGCCAGGTCGGCTCGTCCGCCATGCCGCACAAGATGAACACCCGCTCCTGCGAGCGCGTCAACGGCCTGATGGTCATCCTGCGCGGCTACGCCTCGATGACCGGCGAGCTGGCGGGCGACCAGTGGAACGAGGGCGACGTCTCCTGCTCGGTGGTGCGCCGCGTCGCGCTGCCGGACGCGTTCTTCGCGCTGGACGGCCTGCTGGAGACGTTCCTCACCGTCCTCGACGAGTTCGGCGCGTTCCCGGCCGTCGTCGCCCGCGAACTGGACCGCTACCTGCCGTTCCTCGCCACCACCAAGGTGCTGATGGGCGCGGTCCGGGCCGGGGTCGGGCGCGAGGTCGCGCACGAGGCCATCAAGGAGCACGCGGTCGCCTCCGCGCTCGCGATGCGCGAGCAGGGGGCCGAGCGCAACGAGCTGCTGGACAAGCTGGCCGCCGACGAGCGGATCCCGCTGGACCGGGCCGGGCTGGACGCGCTGATGGCGGACAAGCTGTCCTTCACCGGTGCCGCCGCCGACCAGGTGGCCTCCGTGGCCGCCCGCGTCGAGGAGATCGTCAAGGCCCACCCGGAGGCCGCCGCGTACGCGCCGGGTGCCATCCTGTGACGCATGGCCCGTCCCACTCCTGAGGAACTCGAAGCCGCCCGCGACCGCCTCGTCCCCGACGTGGTCGCGGACGGTCTGAACGTCCTGTTCTGCGGCATCAACCCGGGGTTGACGTCCGCCGCCACCGGCCACCACTTCGCCCGGCCGGGCAACCGGTTCTGGCCGGTGCTGTACGCCTCGGGCTTCACCCCGCGCCGCCTGCACCCGTCGGAGCAGCACCTGCTGCCGCAGTACGGGCTGGGCATCACCAACGTGGTGGCGCGGGCCACGGCCCGGGCGGACGAGCTGAGCGACGAGGAGTTCCGCGAGGGCGGCCGGCTGCTCGTCGAGAAGGTGGAGCGGCTGCGGCCGCGCTGGCTGGCGGTGGCCGGGGTGACGGCCTACCGGACGGCCTTCGGCGACAAGAAGGCCCGGATCGGCCCACAGGATCGCACCATAGGCACCACCCGGATCTGGGCGCTGCCCAACCCCAGCGGCCTCAACGCCCACTGGTCGCTCGCGACGATGGCGGAGGAGTTCGGCCGGCTGCGGGAAGCGGCCGAAGGGCCCTGACGGGGGCTCAGGTGTGCCCGAGCACCCGGCCGCCGGGGCCGTCGGGGTCGGTGCCGGTGTAGAAGTCCCAGACGGCGTTCTCCCACTCGGCGAGGGTCAGCCGGCCGTCGCCGTCCGCGTCCAGCGCGGCGAACGCGGCGGCGGCCCGGTCCGCGGGGATGCCCAGCGCCTGCTGGGCGGCGGCGAACTCGTCCGCGTCGACGACGCCGTCGCCGTCCTGGTCGGCGACGGCCAGGTGCGCGCGGACGGACGGCTTCACCATCGCCCGCAGCGTCCCGTCCTCCCGCGCGGCCTCCAGCGCGGCGACGAACGCCGGGCAGTCGACCCGGCGGGCCTCGCCGTCGGGCGTGTGCGAGACGACGCCCTTCCAGTAGACGTCGGCCGCGTCCTCGGCGGCCCGGGTCAGCGGATCGTGCGCCGGGACGCCGAGCGCGTCGGCCAGCTGCCGGGCCCGGCCCCGGACGTCGTCCTGGCTCACGAACCCGTCGCCGTCCACGTCGAGCTGGCGGAACCGGTGTTCGTACTTCTCTCGCAGCACATCGCTCACGCGCTTGGCCTCCTGTGCCGGGTCGCTGGTCCCTGGACGTGCCTCCACTGTGCGGGCGCGCCGCGGGGCGCGTGGGTGCGGGCCGGCGAACCGCCGTCAAAGCTGCCCGGGTGGAGCACGCCGGGCGCCGGCGTCGGGGGCGGGGCGGACCCACCGGGCCTCGCCGCCCCCGGGAGCACCGGCTACGATCCGGTGGCGGCAAAGAGGACGCAAAAGACGCGAGGGCAGGGAGGCGGCGACGTTGGGGCGGCTCACCGGTGGGGACCCGTCCCTGCTGCGGCGGATCAATTCGGCCGTGGTCCTGCACGCGCTCCGGGCCGCCGCGCCGTCGTCCGCCCCCACCCTCACCGACCTGGTCAAGGCCACCGGGCTGTCCCGGCCGACCGTCGAGGGCGTGGTCGAGGGGCTGATCGACTCCGGTCTGGTCGCGGAGGCGTCCGCCGAGGAGGGCGTGGCGCGGCGTCAGGGCCGTCCCGCCCGGAGGTTCCGCTTCCGGGCGGAGGCCGGGCACCTGCTGGGCGTGGAGATCGGGCCGCACCGGGTGGCGGCGCTGCTGTCCGACCTGAGCGGCCGGGTCGCCGGTTCGGCGGCGGCGGAGGTGACGGAGACCGCGTCGGCGGACGCCCGGCTGGAGCGGGTCCGGGCGGTCGTCGCCGACCTGCTGCGGCGCGCGGACGTGCCGCGTGGCGCGCTGCGGGCGGTGGGCGTCGCCAGCCCGGGCATCGTGGAGGCCGACGGGACGGTCCGGCTGGGCACGGCGCTGCCGGAGTGGACGGGGCTGCCGCTCGGGGAGCGGCTGCGGCGCTCGTTCCGCTGCCCGGTGCTGGTCGAGAACGACGCCAACGCCGCCGCCGTCGCCGAGCACTGGAAGGGCGCGGCCCAGGACGTGGACGACGTGGTCTTCGTCCTGGCCGGGCTGAGCCCGGGGGCCGGATCGCTGATCGGCGGGCGGCTGCACCGCGGGTTCGGCGGCGCGGCCGGGGAGATCGGCGCCCTGCACCTGCTGGGCCGCGAGGCGACACCGGAAGAGGTGCTGTCACCGACGGACGAGCCGCTGCACCCGCTGGACGAGGCACAGGTGGTCCGGGTGTTCGCCCTGGCCAGAGAGGGCGACGTACGGGCGCGGGCCGCCGTGGACCGCTATCTGCGCCGCCTGGTGCACGACGTGGCGGCCCTGGTGCTGGCCCTCGACCCGGAGCTGGTGGTGGTCGGCGGCTGGGCCGCCGGCATCGGCGGCATCCTGGACCCCCTCCGCACCGAGCTGGCGCGCTACTGCCTGCGGCCGCCGCGCGTGGCCCTGTCGCTGCTCGGCGACTCGGCGGTGGCGACGGGGGCGTTGCGGCTGGCGCTTGACCATGTGGAGGGCGAACTGTTCGCCGTGGAGCGGCCGGTTACCGCGCGGTGAGGGTGCCCCTGTCCCGCCCTTTCGCCGTTTCCCGGGGCTGCGCCCCAGACCCTCTTGTCGCGGCTTCGCCGCTCGTCCTCAAACGCCGGACGGGCTGATACAGCCCGTCCG
>NZ_JBPQTX010000080.1:0-24822 GCF_051386555.1 Streptomyces sp. URMC 126 | reverse complement strand
GAACCGGGGACGGCCCGGAAGCCGGGCCGCTTGATCATGGGGGGCGTGTCATGGGCGCATCGCCGGGTTCCTTGGGTGCCTTCACGAGCGAGGAGGCGCGCACCCGCTTCCTCGCCGCGTACGACCGCGCGATGGCGCACTGGCCCGAGCCGCGCGAGGAGCGGGAGGTCCCGACGGCGTTCGGCACCACCCGGGTCCACGTGTACGGCGAGGGGGACGCCACACCGGTCGTCCTGCTGCCCGGGCGGAGCGCGACCCCGGCCGTCTGGTCGGCGAACGTCGCCGCGCTCGGTGCCGACCGGCCGGTCCTGGCCGTGGAGATCGTCGGTGAGCCCGGGCGCGGCACGCAGACGGCACCCGTCCGGACGCCGGACGCCCTGGCGGACTGGCTGGAAGAGGTGCTGGACGGCCTCGGGGTGGAGCGGACGCACCTGGTGGGGATGTCCTACGGCGGCTGGGTCGCCGCCGGTCACCTGCTGCGGGCCCCCGGACGGATCGCCTCCCTCACCCTCCTCGACCCCGCGGGGGCGCTGGCTCCGCTCCGGCCGGGCTTCCTCCTCGGCGCGGTCCTCGCCGTGGCCGGCGGCTCCGAGGAGCGCCGGCGCCGGTACTTCGGCAGGCTCATCGGCGACTGCGGAGCCGGTGCCGAGGCGGCCGAGGCCCAGATGAGGGTGCTGCTGGAGGCGGTGGACGGCTTCCGCGGCCGGCTGCCCCGGCCCCGAAAACTCACCGACGACGAACTGCGCTCGATCACCGTGCCGACCCTCGTGCTCCTCGGCGGCGACAGCCTCGCCGCCGTCGCGGACCGTGCCGCCGCCCGGGCCCGGCTGCTGCCCGACGCCCGGGTCCGGATCGTGCCGGGCGCGAGGCACACCATCCCGGCGGCGGAGCTGAACGGCCGGGTCACGGAGTTCCTCGCCGAGATCGACGGATCACGGGTCTGGCCCGGACGGGTGCGCCGAAACTAGGCTCGGCCGTCATGAACGTGACACAAGAGGGCGCTCCCGGCGCTTCCGGCGCTCCCGACGCTCCCGACGTCTCCGGCGCCCCCGCCGCCCCGGACGACGTACCCCGCTGGATGAACGTCGTCTCGGTGACGGCCGACGTCCTGCTCTCGCTGTTCAAGTCCGCGAGCGGAGGACGCAAGGGCGCCTCCGACGCCACGGCCGACGACGGGGACGGCTAGCGGCCGACGGCGGGGCGCCGACCGGAGCGGCGACGGGGCCGGGACTGCCGTCGCGTCGGACCCGCCCCCGGAAGCCCCGGCGGGACCCCGTCCGCTCCTCCGGGCATGACCGATCCCCGGTGATGTACTAGAGTTATCTCGACATCGAGATATATGCCGAGAGAGGCGTACCGCTGTCGCGCCACTAAGGCATACCTAAGTTAGGGCAACCTTAGCGGACCGGCGCGACGTTGTCGCGGCAGGATGGCCGCAGTACGCGCATTCATGCACATGAAGGAGACTGTCGTGTCGGCGAACAGCTTCGACGCCCGCAGCACGCTGCAGGTGGGCGACGAGTCGTACGAGATCTTCCGGCTGGACAAGGTCGAGGGCTCCGCTCGCCTTCCGTACAGCCTCAAGGTGCTGCTGGAGAACCTGCTCCGCACCGAGGACGGCGCCAATATCACCGCGGACCACATCCGCGCGCTGGGCAACTGGGACTCGCAGGCCCAGCCCAGCCAGGAGATCCAGTTCACGCCGGCCCGCGTGATCATGCAGGACTTCACCGGCGTCCCCTGCGTCGTCGACCTCGCCACCATGCGCGAGGCCGTCAAGGAGCTCGGCGGCGACCCGGCGAAGGTCAACCCGCTCTCCCCGGCCGAGCTGGTCATCGACCACTCCGTCATCGCCGACAAGTTCGGCACGAAGGACGCCTTCGGCCAGAACGTCGAGCTGGAGTACGGCCGCAACAAGGAGCGTTACCAGTTCCTGCGCTGGGGCCAGACCGCCTTCGACGACTTCAAGGTCGTCCCCCCGGGCACCGGCATCGTCCACCAGGTGAACATCGAGCACCTCGCGCGTACGGTCATGGTCCGCAACGGCCAGGCCTACCCCGACACCCTCGTCGGCACCGACTCGCACACCACCATGGTCAACGGCCTCGGCGTCCTCGGCTGGGGCGTCGGCGGCATCGAGGCCGAGGCCGCGATGCTCGGCCAGCCGGTCTCGATGCTCATCCCGCGCGTCGTCGGCTTCAAGCTGACCGGCGAGCTGCCGGCCGGCACCACCGCCACCGACCTCGTCCTCACGATCACCGAGATGCTGCGCAAGCACGGCGTCGTCGGCAAGTTCGTCGAGTTCTACGGCGAGGGTGTGGCCGCCACGTCGCTGGCCAACCGTGCCACCATCGGCAACATGTCGCCGGAGTTCGGCTCCACCGCCGCGATCTTCCCGATCGACGGCGAGACCCTGAACTACCTCAAGCTCACCGGACGCTCCGAGCAGCAGGTCGCGCTCGTCGAGGCGTACGCCAAGGAGCAGGGCCTCTGGCTCGACCCGGCCGCCGAGCCCGACTTCTCCGAGAAGCTGGAGCTCGACCTGTCGACGGTCGTCCCCTCCATCGCCGGCCCGAAGCGCCCGCAGGACCGCATCGTCCTCGCCAACGCCGCCGCGCAGTTCGCGCAGGACGTCCGCAACTACGTCGACGACGTCGACGAGGCGGGCAAGGAGTCCTTCCCGGCCTCCGACGCCCCGGCCGTCACCGCCGGCGCCCCGTCGAAGCCGGTCACCGTCACCGCCCCCGACGGCTCGACCTACGAGATCGACCACGGCGCCGTCACCGTCGCCGCGATCACGTCCTGCACCAACACCTCGAACCCCTACGTCATGGTCGCCGCCGCGCTCGTGGCCAAGAAGGCGGTCGAGAAGGGCCTGACCCGCAAGCCGTGGGTCAAGACCACCCTCGCCCCGGGCTCGAAGGTCGTCACCGACTACTTCGACAAGGCGGGCCTCACCCCGTACCTCGACAAGGTCGGCTTCAACCTCGTCGGCTACGGCTGCACCACCTGCATCGGCAACTCCGGCCCGCTGCCGGAGGAGGTCTCCAAGGCGGTCAACGACCACGACCTCGCCGTCACCTCGGTGCTCTCCGGCAACCGCAACTTCGAGGGCCGGATCAACCCCGACGTCAAGATGAACTACCTGGCGTCGCCGCCGCTGGTCGTGGCCTACGCGATCGCCGGCTCGATGAAGGTCGACATCACCAAGGACGCCCTGGGCACCGACCAGGACGGCAACCCGGTCTACCTCAAGGACATCTGGCCCTCCGAGGCCGAGGTGAACGACGTCGTCGCCAACGCCATCGGCGAGGACATGTTCAACAAGTCCTACCAGGACGTCTTCGCGGGCGACGCCCAGTGGCAGGCGCTGCCCATCCCGACCGGCGACACCTTCGAGTGGGACGCCGAGTCCACCTACGTGCGGAAGCCCCCGTACTTCGAGGGCATGACGATGGAGACCACCCCGGTCACCGACATCGCCGGCGCCCGCGTCCTGGCCAAGCTGGGCGACTCGGTCACCACCGACCACATCTCCCCGGCCGGTGCCATCAAGGCCGACACCCCGGCCGGCAAGTACCTCACCGAGCACGGTGTCGAGCGTCGTGACTTCAACAGCTACGGCTCCCGCCGCGGCAACCACGAGGTCATGATCCGCGGTACGTTCGCCAACATCCGCCTGCGCAACCAGATCGCGCCGGGCACCGAGGGCGGCTTCACCCGCGACTTCACCCAGGACGGCGGTCCGGTGTCGTTCATCTACGACGCCTCCCGCAACTACATCGAGCGGGGCATCCCGCTCGTCGTCCTGGCGGGCAAGGAGTACGGCTCCGGCTCGTCCCGCGACTGGGCCGCCAAGGGCACCGCGCTCCTCGGCGTCAAGGCCGTCATCGCCGAGTCCTACGAGCGCATCCACCGCTCGAACCTCATCGGCATGGGCGTCCTGCCGCTCCAGTTCCCCGAGGGCGCCTCGGCCGAGTCCCTCGGCCTGACGGGTGAGGAGACCTTCTCCATCACCGGCGTCACCGAGCTCAACGACGGCACCACGCCGCGCACGGTGAAGGTCACCACCGACACCGGTGTCGAGTTCGACGCGGTCGTCCGCATCGACACCCCCGGTGAGGCGGACTACTACCGCAACGGCGGCATCATGCAGTACGTGCTGCGCTCGCTGATCCGCAAGTAAGCGGCAGGCGCCACACGGCACAGAGGGCCGCGTCCCGCGTTCGCGCGGGGTGCGGCCCTCGTCGTTTCGGTGGAGCGGCGCGGCTCAGAAGAGCAGCCGGTACTGGTTCCACCCCGACTTGCCTATCAGCACGCGGGACTTGAAGGGCGCCGACGCCCGTCCCGTCCCCTTGTACAGCCACAGCGCGCCCTTGCCGTCCCGGGCGATCAGGTCCGTACGGCCGTCGACGTCCACGTCGCCCGCGCCGAGGAGCAGGTTGTACCGGTTCCAGCCGTCGCCGATCCGGGTGCGGCCCTTAAAGGGGCGGGCCGTGTCGCCGGTGCCCTTGTACAGCCAGAGGGTGCCCTCGCGGTCGCGGGCGACGATGTCCGTCCGCCCGTCGCCGGTGAGGTCCGCGCGGCCGGTGATCGCCGTGTACCGCCCCCAGCCGGGGCCCACCTTCTTGCGGCCGGTGAGGGAGCCGTCGGCCTTCGCCAGGTAGAGCCAGAGCACGCCCGCGCGGTCGCGGACGAGGATGTCGGACTGCTTCGCGCCGCCGAGGGTGCCGGGGGAGAAGAAGCTGTCGTACTGGCCCCAGTCGGTGGCGACCCGCCGGGTGCTCTTCTCGGTGGCGTAGCCCACCTCGTGGGAAGTGGTGAGGAAGTAGGTGCCGTTCGCGTAGCCGCCGCGGCTGTGGTCGACCTGCGTCGCGGCCCTGACCTGGCCCCAGCCGCCGCCCGAGCGCTCCCGGGCGGACAGCCCGCCCTTGCCGTTCGGCAGGTAGAAGAAGGCGTCACCCCGGCCGTCGACCGCCTGCACGGGGAAGAAGGGGGCGTCCGGGGACAACCGGGCGTCGGCCCCCGCCGAGAGGGCCGGCGACGGCCGGACCGCCGGGCCGGGGGCGTCCGCCGCCGCCGTCCCTGCGGTGACGGCCGCCAGGACGAGGGCGGTCGCGGCGGTGGCGAGGCGGGAGAGGGCGCGTCGGCCGGGAGCGTGGGGCACGTAGGACTCCGTACGTCGGGGAAGGCGGTGCGGAGGTGCCGCGAACGTGCCGCGCCCCCCGCGTGATCAGCGATGCTTCCACACCGCGTCCGGTGCCCCGGAGTCGAGCCCCCTCTTCGTCCTCGCCCTCCCCGCCCCTCAGGCCCGCGCGTAGTCCCCGAGGGACGGTTCCAGCAGGTCGAACGCGCGGACCGCCTCCGCCTCGACGACCTCGGCCACCTCCGGGTTGGCGCGCCCGGCGAGGGTGAGGTCCTGGATACGGGTGAAGAGGGCCCGGTGCACACCGCCCAACACCGCGGCGGCGGCGCGCGGCGTGATGTCGTCCGCCGGCGCGCCCGTCGCCTCGGCGAGGGCGGCGGCCAGGGCGTCCTCCCGCCGGTCGTGCAGGCCGCGCAGACAGACGGAGAGGGTGGGGCTCTCGGCGATCATGCGGCTGAAGTCGGGCCCCGCGAACCCGGCGACGGGGTCCTGTTCGGCGACGGCCGTCAGGAAGGAGCGGCGCAGGGCCGCCAGCGCGGACTCGCCGGGCTCGCGGGCGGCGACGACCAGGGCCAGACCCCGGACGAACTCCTCCTGGTGGTCGAGCGCCAGGTCCTCTTTGCGCGGGAAGTAGTTGGTGACGGTCTTCTTGGCGACGCGGGCGGCGTCGGCGATCTCGGCGATGGTGGTGCGCTCGAAGCCCTGCTCGATGAAGAGCCTGGTGGCGTGGTCGGAGATCAGCCGGCGCGTCTCGCGCTTCTTGGTCTCACGGAGGCCGGCGGGCGGGGTGCCCGGCTCCGCGGTCGGGAAGGAGTCCATGGGCGAACTTTACCCCCGTCCTATTTTTATGTTGACACCCCTGGAGTCTCGACGTAAATTTACTCCCGTCGTAAGTTTTGTGTTCGAGGTCATTGCCGCACCGTCCCACGGAGGATCCTTGTCACTCACCGCCATATCGGAGTCCACCCCTTCCCCCCTCTTCGACGCCGGGGCGGAGTTCGACCGCCAGGTACGCACCCTCGTCGACCTGGGCTACCCGGCCCTCGCGGGCCTGACCGTCGAGCGGTTCACGGCCCTGGCCGCCCCGCTGCGCGCCGAGGCCGTCGCCGTGGCGGACGGGCCGGACGCGCCGTACGACGTGGCCGCCGGGCGGGTGCCGTTCCTGCTGGTGGTCGCCCGGGACGTGGTGCCGGTCGAGGAGACGATGCCTCGCACCACCCTGAAGGGCGGGCGCCTGCCGGGGTTCGTCGACCGCTCCTTCGAGCCGGGCGCGCTGGAACGGTTCGTCGCGACCGAGGAGACAGGAGCCGGCGAGCTCTCCGTCTACCTGCTGCACGGTGTGGAGCGCGGCGAGGAGTTCTGCGGGGCGGTGCCCGAGACGGCCATGGCCGCCCTCGCCGAGCGCGGGCGGACGACGCTCACCATCGAGGAAGGGGTCGCGCTGATCACGCACTTCCCTGAGGTGCTGGTCAAGAACAAGTGCTTCTCACTGGGCGGTTCGCGCTGCGGCGACCGGCGGGTCCCCGCGATCTGGATCAGCAAGAAGGCGCCCAAGCTGGGGTGGTGCTGGGCCGGCAACCCGCACACGTGGCTCGGAATGGCCTCGGCGGCCGGGCGGCGCACCGCGGCGGCGGAGGGCTGACGCGCCTGTGGCGCCCCTCCGGAGGGAGGGGCGCCACAGGGCGTTCGCGAAGCGGTGCTCCGTCAGAACATCAGGCGGTACTGGCCGAAGCCCGTGCCGACCTTGACCGCCGGCTTGAAGGGCGCGGCCTGCTTGCCGGTGCCCTTGTGGAGCCACAGGACGCCGGACTTGTCCCGCGCCAGCAGGTCCGAGCGGCCGTCGCCGTCCACGTCGCCGGTGCCGACCAGCAGGTTGAACTTGTTCCAGCCGCCGCCGACCTTGGTACGGCCCGCGAAGGGCTTGTTCAGGTCGCCGGTGCCCTTGTAGAGCCAGAGGACGCCGGACTTGTCGCGGGCGACGATGTCCGTCTTGCCGTCGCCGGTCAGGTCGCCGCGGCCGGCGATCTGGGTGAACTGGCCCCAGCCGCCGCCGACCTTCTTGCGGGCGGACAGCTTGCCGATGATGTCGGCCTGGTAGACCCACAGGACGCCCGACTTGTCGCGGCCCAGGACGTCACCGTAGGCCGAACCGCCCAGGTTGCCCGGGGAGAAGACGGTGTCGTACATGCTCCACCCGGTGCCGACGCGCTGGGTGAAGTCCTTGTCGGCGTACCACGCCTCGTGGTTCTTCTGGACGTAGTAGTGGCCGTCGCCCTCGCCGAAGCGGTCGTGGCGCTGGGTCGCCAGCCGCATCTGCTTCCAGGCGTTCCGGGACCCGACGGTGTTCTTGCCCGCCTTGCGGGAGGTCAGGCCGCCCTTGCCGTTGGGCTGGTACGAGTAGTAATCGCCCTTGTCGTCCACGGCGTTGAGCACCAGGAAGGGTGCCGCGCCGCTCGGGTCGGCGACGGTCGTCTTGGCGGCCGTCGCCTTGGGGCCGAGCTTGCCGGCCGCGGGCGCGGCGGGGCCGTCGGCCAGCGCCGTGCCGGCGGTGCCGGCCACCAGGGCGGCGGCGATCGCCGTGGTGACGACGCGGGGGAGTGCGCGGCCGCCGGAGCGGCGGCCGGAAATCTGGGTCACGTAAGACTCCGTACGAAATATCCGAAGAACGGCCAAGTGTCTCAGAAGACGAGGCGGTACTGGTTCCAGCCGGACGCGGCGAGCTTCACCCGGGACTGGTAGGGCGCGGACGCCTTCCCGGTGCCCTTGTACAGCCACAGCGCGCCCTTGCCGTCCACGGCGAGCAGGTCGGCGTGGCCGTCGAGGTTCACGTCACCGGTCGCGACGAGCTTGGTGAACTGGTTCCAGCCGCCGCCGACCTTCGTCCGGGCCGCGAAGGGCTTGGCGATGTCGCCGGTGCCCTTGTAGAGCCAGAGGACGCCGGACTTGTCGCGGGCGACGATGTCCGTCCTGCCGTCGCCGGTCAGGTCGCCCCGGCCGGTGATCGCGGTGAACTGGCCCCAGCCGCCGCCGATCCGCTTGCGCGGGGCGAGCCTGGCGTAGCCGCGGCCGAGCTTGCCGTCGGCCTGGTGGACCCAGAGGACGCCCTGCTTGTCACGGGTGAGGATGTCGGAACCGCGGGTTCCGCCGAGCTCGCCCGGGGTGAAGAAGGTGTCGTAGCCGTTGAAGCCGCTCGCGATCCTGACGGAGCGGCCCGCGGTGCCCTGGTAAGCGACGTCGCCGTTGTCCAGCAGGCCGTACTCACCGTCGAGCCTGCCGTCGCGGTCGTGGTCGACGAAGGTGTCCGCCTTGATGTGCGCCCAGCTCTTGGCGCTGACGGAACCGAGCGACTTCAGGCCGCCCTTGCCGTCCGGCATGAAGATCCGGGCGACGGACTTGCCGACGGCGCCCACGGGCATGAGCGGCGCGGCGCCGGTCGGCTTCTTGGCGGCGGCCGAGGGCGCGGCCGCGGCGGGCGCGCTCTTGAGCGCGGCGGAGAACTGCTCGGCGGGACCGTCGGCCAGCGCCGTGCCGGCGGTGGCGCCGACGAGGGTGACGGCGATGGCCGTCGTGACGAGGCGCGGCAGCGCGCGCCCCTTGCGGCCGGAGAGAAGGGCCACTTGGGTCTCCTGGGGCATGAAAGAGAGAAGGTTCGAAAAGCGTGAGTCCGGCGGTGCCGGGAACGGGCCGCGCCGCCGGCGGGCGGGGGCGCGGCCCGGTGAGGTGTTCACCACGTGCGCGGCCGGAGGGCCGGGTGGCGTCAGAAGACCAGGCGGTACTGGTTCCAGCCCGAGTTGCCGATCTTCACCGGGGCCTTGAAGGGCGCGGCCTGCTTGCCGGTGCCCTTGTACAGCCAGAGCGCGCCCTTGTGGTCGACGGCCAGCAGGTCGCTGCGTCCGTCGCCGTCGGTGTCACCGTTGGAGAAGAGGTGACCGTACTTGTTCCAGCCGCCGCCGACCTTGGTGCGCGCCGCGAAGGGCTTCTTGGCGTTGCCGGTGCCCTTGTACAGCCAGAGCACGCCTTCCCGGTCGTGGGCGACGATGTCGGTCTTGCCGTCACCGGTGTAGTCGCCGCGGCCGGCCAGCTCGATGTACGTCCCCCACTCGGCCTCCCGGAGCTGGACCTCACTGGCCAGGCCGCCGTCGAACTTGTTGATGCGGACGTTGGCCGTCCCGCCCTTGCCCAGGGCGACGAGGTCGGTCTCCTTGCCGCCGCCCAGGTTCCCCGGGGCGATGAGACCGCGGTAGAAGAACCCGTAGTTGGGCGCGAGTGTGACGTCACGGCCGGTCATGCCGTGGAACTTGAGGTCGCGGCCGTTCCGGCTGATGAAGTAGTCGCCGTCGTGGCGGCCGTCGGCGTCGCGGTCGACCTGCGCGGCCTCGTGCAGGTCCTTCCACGGGCCGCGGGCCTCGCGCGGCTTCAGGCCGCCCTTGCCGTCGACCTCGTAGACGTAGAACTTGTCGCCCTTCTCGGTGACCGCGCCCACCGGGAAGACCGGCGCGGAAGCGCTCGGCTTCTTGGCGCTGAACTGCGCGCCGCTGGTGTGCGCGGCGGCCACCCCGGCGGTCCCCCCGACCAGGGCCACGGCGACGGCGGCCGTGACGAGACGCGAGAGACCGCGTCGAGAAACACGCGAAACAGAAGTCATGGAAAGTTTCCCCCCAAACCATGAAAAAAGGTGCGCAGTGCTGCCCTTCGCGAACGAAGAGCAGCACTGGATCTTCACAAACCTTACACAGGCTCCTCGGCCTCAACTACCGCTGTGGGGAACCCAACAGCTCCATCTCGGCCAAGCTCGCCTCGCCACTCACGACTTTCAGCCGATAGTGACGGAAGGTGACCGGCGCTCGCAGAGAGAACACGCGGGTTTGCCGGTCCCATGTGAAGGACTGTCCCTCGCGTTGATCGGTTCCACTCCAGTCACGCCCGTTGTCGGAACCTTCGAGCACCCAGCCGCGCGGCGCCCGGGCCCGGTCGGCGGAGGTGAGGGTGTAGGACGTCACGCGGGAGCCGGGGGCCACCTCCAGCGGGACGGTGGTGACGGTGGCGGCGGTACGGGAGGTGTTGTCGGTGAGGGCCGAGCCGTCCGGGACGGAGACGTCCGACAGCGGGGCGGGCACCTTGTCGTCCTTGGTGATCGAGGTGGGCCCGGCGTCCGCTCCGGAGCCCCAGGAGGACGGCTTGGGCCCCATGGCGAACTCCAGCGTGGCACCCTGGGCCACCACCGAGTGCGGCAGCGCCGTCGAGTTCCAGGGCTTGCCGTCGACGGTCAGCCCCTGCACGTAGACGTTCCGCGCGCTGTTGCGCGGGGCCTTGACCACCAGGTCGCGGCCGTTCTCCAGGTGCACGGTCGCCTTGGTGAACAGCGGCGACCCGATCGCGTACTCGCCCTGCCCCATCACCAGCGGGTAGAAGCCGAGCGCGCTGAAGACATACCAGGCGGACATCTCGCCGTTGTCCTCGTCCCCCGGATAGCCCTGCCCGATCTCGCTCCCCAGGTAGAGGCGGGAGAGCACCTCGCGCACCCTCGCCTGCGTCTTCCACGGCTGCCCGGCCGCGTCGTAGAGGTAGGCGATGTGGTGGGACGGCTGGTTGCTGTGGCCGTACATGCCCATGCGGACGTCCCGGGCCTCGGTCATCTCGTGGATGACCCCGCCGTACGAGCCGGCGAACGCCGGGTCGCCCGTCTCCGGGGTGGCGAAGTAGGCGTCGAGCTTCTTCGCCAGCCCGGACCGGCCGCCGTACAGCGCGGCGAGGCCGCGGGTGTCCTGGGGAGCGGTGAAGGCGAAGTTCCAGCCGTTGGTTTCGGTGTAGTCGTGGCCCCAGACGCGCGGGTCGTACGCCTCGGGTGACAGCCGCCAGGAGCCGTCCTCGTTTCGGCCCTGGAAGAAGCCGACGCGCCGGTCGAAGAGCTTGACGTAGCCGCGGGCCCGGTTGAGGAAGTACTCCGACTCCTCGCGGTAACGCTCCTTGTGCGTCTTCGCGTACAGGGCCTGCCCCATCCGGGCCAGCCCGAAGTCGTTGAGGTAGCCGTCGAGGGCCCACGACATGCCCTCGTGCGTCTTCGTGCTCGTCCAGCCGAGGAAGACCGAGGTGTCCATGCCCTTGCGGCCGGTGCCGGGATCGGTCGGTGCCACCGTCGCGTTCTTCAGCGCCGCCTCGTACGCGGCCTCGGCGTCGAAGCGGACGCCCTTCGCGTGGGCGTCGGCGAAGGCGATGTCGGAGCTGGTGCCCGTCATCAGGTCGGCGTAGCCGGGGGAGGACCAGCGCGAGACCCAGCCGCCGTCCTTGAACTGCTGGACGAAGCCGTCCACCATCCGCCTGGCCTGCTGGGGGGACAGCAGGGAGTACGCGGGCCAGGTGGTGCGGTAGGTGTCCCAGAAGCCGTTGTTGACGTAGATCTCGCCGTCCACGATCCGGGCGCCGGTGCGGGTCGGGGTGGACGCGCCGGTGGGCGGGGAGAACGGGCTGGCGTAGCGGTGCTTGGGGCGGTCCGCGGAACCGGTGTTCTCGAAGCCGGAGTTGGGATACAGGAAGAGGCGGTAGAGGCCCGAGTAGAGGGTGGTGAGCTGGTCGGCGGTCGCGCCCTCCACCTCCACCCGGCCCAGCAGGGCGTCCCAGGCGGCCCGGGCCCGGTCGTGGACGCGGGCGTACGGCGTCCCGGCCGGGATCTCCTGCTCCAGGTTGGCCCTGGCCTGGTCGGTGCCGATGAGCGAGGTCGCGATCCGCAGGGTCACCGTGCGGTCGGCGCCCGGGCGGAAGCGCAGGTAGCCGGTGACGTCGCTCGCGTCGGAGGCCCCGCCGCGCCGGAGCTTCCCGCCGCCGGTCACCGGCGCGTCGAAGACCCCGTACACGTACAGCCGGCCGGCCCCCACCGAGAGCCCGCTCCGCACGTCCGACCAGCCGGTGAACGTGCCGTGCGCGGTGTCCAGCGTCAGGCCGCCCGCGTTGGTGACGTTGTCAAGGATGACGTTGGCGTTGTCGCCGGATTCACGCGGAAAGGTGAATCGCATCATCGCCGCGTGGTCGGTGGGGACGATGTCGGCCTTCAGCCCGTTGTCGAAGGTGACGCCGTAGTGGTGCGGCGTGGCCGTCTCGCGCGCGTGGTGGAAGGGGAGGGCGCGGGCGGTGCGGGAGGCGTCGGGGGTGCCGGCCGCGACCGAGGGCATCACCTGGAAGGTCTGCCGGTCGCCCATCCAGGGGCTGGGCTCGTGGCTCGCCGAGAACGCCTGGAGGGTGGGCAGGTTGTCCGCGTTGTTGGCCGCCGCGTAGCGGTAGAGCCAGGAGGTGGAGCCCGCGTCGGTCACGGGCGTCCAGAAGGTGAAGCCGTGCGGGACGGCGGTGGCGGGGAAGGTGTTGCCCCGGGAGAAGGAGGAGCTGGAGAGGGTGCCGCGGGTGGTGAGGGCGCGGTCCGCGGGGTGGGCCGGGGGCTTCTCCTCGGGCGCGGGAGCCAGTGAGACGTCGTCGATCCAGCCCCGGAAGGGCGCGGGGCCGGCCGGGGCGTCGTAGGCGACGAGGACGCGCGCCACGGTCTTGCCGGCGGCGACGCGGCCGATCGCCGCCTCCTTGTTGTTCCACTGGTTCACGTACAGCGTCTTGGAGTCCCCCTGGCCGCGCGGGGTCAGCGGCGCGCCGTGCTGGTCCCGGGCGTCCAGCCCGCTGAGGTAGGTGCCGTCGGTGAAGGCGAGGTCGAGGGAGACGTGGGTGGCGGGGTAGCGGGGGTCGCGCTCGGCCATGGCCGGGAAGATCTTGTACGCCAGCCGGGTGCGCGCGGTGACGCGCACGTTCGCGGCGAACACCTTGTTGTACGCGTAGGCGCGGCCCTTGGCGCGGTGCGTGCCGCCGTAGCGCAGGGCGTGCTTGCCGGTGAAGCCGGCGCGGGGTTTGGCCGTGGGGGAGGCGGACGGGCCGCCGTCGGGGTAGGTGCGCATGGCCGGGGGCGGGGGAGTGCCGGGGTCCGCCGTGGCGAGCTGCACCTCGGCGAGCTGGGTGAGCTCGTCCCCGGCGTTGCCCGTGATCTCCAGCCGGAAGTGGCGGTGGGCGGTGCCGCCGGTGAGGGTGAACTGGCGGGTCTGGAGCCGCTTTTCGAAGTTCTCGCCCTTGCGGGTGTCGAGGGTGGTCCAGCTCTTCCCGTCCGCCGAGCCTCGCAGGGTCCAGTCCCGGGGGTCGCGGCCGGGGGCGTCGTTGGCGGAGGTGAGGGCGTACCGGGCGACGGCGACCGGCTCGGAGAGGTCGAATTCCAGCCAGGCCGTCCGCTGCCGGACCAGCCACTTGCTGGAGGGTTCGCCGTCGACCAGGTTCTCCTTGATCTCGCCGCCCTCGGCGTTCTCACCGCTGGCCCGGACGGCGGTCACCTTGTCGGTGGCGTTGCCGGGGAGGCCCTGGCCGTCCCCGCCGTCGACACCGGACGACCTCGCCCGGCCGTCCGGGCCGGTCTCGGGCGCGTTGCGCCAGTCGGGGCGGGGTTCGCCCGGCTCGAAGGAGGAGGCGAAGCTCTCCCCGGCCCGCCGTCCGGCCCCCTCCTCGGCCCGTTCGCCGGCGGCCCGGCCCCCGGCCGCCGTGTCCGAGACCCTCCCGGCGGGCGCCGCGGCGGCGCCGGAGGGGGCGATCTGAGGGGCCGTCACCAGTATGGCGGCCACGAGGAGGGCCGCGGGACGGGCGAGCGCCCGCCGGCGACGTCTGAGTCTCTGTCTCATCCCTTGCCTCTCCCGAGGGCGGACAACGTTGTCACCCGGATCGCGCTCTGTTAAGTAGGGCGTGACGCTTCAGTGGTGTCAAGGGTCCCGGGGCTGGTGTCGCCCGGTGTCGGGGAGGTCTCAACTCGGGAAAGACTGACGGCCAAAGGCGCTTCCGATCTTGCCCAGTTGGTGAGAAGTGGACTATACCTGTCGGCGTCCGGGGCGACCCCGTGTCGCCGTGGCGGAACCGGGGGAACCGGGCCCATCGAGGGAGTGAGCCGACGGCTCCGCCCGGGCGCCTCTCCCGGCGCACACCCAGCACGCCCAGCTTCGACCGATCCGCGGTGTCGTGCCCTTCGTCGAGCCGATTGCACAGGGGAGATTCGCCACACCGCCTGAGTCCTGGAGAAGGCGAGGACTTGAGCATGGGACCCACCTCGGAATTCAACCGGCGCGACCTGATCAAACGCGCGGCGGCGCTCGGCCTGTTCGCCGTCCCGGCGATGAGCGCGCTCAGCGCGTGCGCGACCGGGGACGACGGTGACGACGACAAGCCCGACAAGCCGGCCGGCAGCGGCGGCGGCGCCGGCGAGATGAAGCCGCTGAAGGTGAACGCCTCGGCCCCGCTGGACGTGGTCATCTTCGACGGCGGCTTCGGCCAGCAGTACGCGAAGGACGCGGAGGCCGAGTACAAGAAGGCGTACCCGCAGGCCGAGATCAAGCACACCGGCACCCAGGACATCGCCCCGCAGATCCAGCCCCGGTTCAACGGCGGCACCCCGCCGGACCTCATCGACAACTCCGGCGCCAAGCAGATGGACCTGGGCACCCTCGTCGGCCTCAAGCAGCTCACCGACCTCAACGCCCTCCTCGACGCGCCGTCCCTCGACGACCCCAAGAAGAAGGTCCGCGACACCCTCCGCCCGGGCGTCGTCGAGATGGGCCAGTTCGACGGCGACGAGGTGTGGGTCTTCTACTACGCCTACACCGTCTACGGCGTCTGGTACTCGAAGACCAACCTGGAGAAGCTCGACGCCCAGTACCCGGAGACCTGGGACGAGATGCTCAAGCTCTGCGAGAAGGCGAAGAAGAAGGGCATCGCCGGCTGGACCTACGCGGGCCAGCACCCGTACTACCTCCCGTTCAGCCTCTACCCGTTCATCGCCAAGATCGGCGGCACCGAGGTGCTGGACCGGATCGACAACCTGGAGCCGGACGCCTGGAAGCACCCGGCCGTCAAGGCCGCCTTCGAGGCGTACTACGAGCTCTACAAGAAGGGCTACGTCCTCCAGGGCACCCCCGGCCTGGACCACATCCAGTCGCAGACGGCGTGGAACGAGGGCAAGGCGCTGTTCATTCCGAACGGCTCCTGGGTGGAGAACGAGTCCAAGAAGATGACGCCGAAGGACTTCCGGATGGCGGTCGGCGCCCCCTCCAGCCTGGACAAGAACGACAAGATGCCGTTCGGGACCATCTGGGCGTCCGGCGGCGAGCCGTTCATCGTGCCGAAGAACGCCAAGAACGCCCAGGGCGGCATGGAGCTGCTGCGGATCATGCTGGGGAAGAAGTCCACGCAGAACTTCATCAAGGCGGTCTCCTCCCTCACCTCCCTCAACGGCGGCACCGAGGGCCTCACCCTGCCGCCCGGACTGGCCTCGTCCCAGGAGGCGCTGACCAAGGCCGGCCGGAACGTGGTCAATCCGCGCCTCCAGGACTGGTACGTCTCGCTCCAGAAGGAGAAGATCGGCAAGGCCGCCCTCGGCGAGATGATGGCCGGCCGGCTCACCCCAGACGAGGCCATCAAGAAGATCCAGAAGTTCACCGACGAGACCCGCAAGGACGACTCCGTCAAGAAGTACAAGCACAAGTAGCCCGTCCCGCAACGACGGCACCCGTCACGGAAGATCGGGGTCCGAGGTCATGCAGCACGGTAAGTACCGTTTCATCGCCGGGTTCCTGTGCGTCCCCCTGGCGATCTACGGGGTCTTCGTCGTCTCGCCGTTCGTCCAGGCCATCTACTACTCCTTCACCAACTGGACCGGCCTGAGCTCGAAGTTCAAGGTGACGGGGCTGAAGAACTACCAACGCCTCTGGGACGACGAGCTGTTCTGGAAGGCCCTGGGGCACAATCTCCTGCTGCTGCTCCTGTTGCCGCTGGTGACGCTCGGACTCGGCCTGTTCTTCGCGTTCATGCTCAACGTCGGCGGCCGTCGCAGGAAGAACGCGGCGGTGGCCGGCGTCCGGGGCTCCGGCTTCTACAAGATCGTCTACTTCTTCCCGCAGGTGCTGTCCATCGCCATCGTCGCCCTGCTGTTCAAGTTCGCCTACAACCCCAACAGCGGGGCGATCAACTCCTTCCTGGACACGGTCGGCCTGGACTCCGTCCGCCCCGACTGGCTGGGCGACCCGGGCCTGGCCCTGTGGTGTGTGATGGCGGTGATGGTCTGGAGCAACGTCGGCTTCTACGTGGTGCTGTTCTCCGCCGGGATGAGCGCCATCCCCAAGGACTTCTACGAGGCCGCGCTGCTCGACGGCGCCAACCGGGTCCAGACCTTCTTCCGGATCACCCTGCCGCTGCTCTGGGACACCGTCCAGACCGGCTGGGTCTACATGGGCATCATGGCCCTGGACGGCTTCGCGGTCGTCCAGATCATGATGGACGGGCCGGGCCCGGACTACTCCACCGAACTGCTCACCTACTACCTCTACACCAAGGCGTTCACCGACGGGCAGGCCGGCTACGCGACCGCCCTGGGCGTCGCGCTGCTCATCGTCACCATGGTCTTCGCCGGCATCGTGATGAAGCTCGGCCGGCGCGAGCGGCTGGAGTACTGATGCGCGCGCCCGCCTCCTTCCGTCGTCCTGTGGCCCCGACCGTCCGTCCGCACTACCACCCGGGGGTGGCACCGTGACCGTGCAAGCCGAGCCGTCGGACCGCCCGGACGCCCCCGCGCCGGCCGCCCCGCCGGAGGGGCGGGCGCGGGGCGCCGGCGGCGAGCGCGAGGGCGGCGTCCTGAACGTCTTCTCGCACGGCGTCCTCGTCATCTGGGGCCTGATGGTCACCCTGCCGCTGCTCTGGGCGGTGATGAGCGCCTTCAAGACCGACAAGGAGATCTTCTCCTCGCCCTGGTCGCTGCCGAAGAGCCCGGACTTCGGGGCCTGGAGCCGCGCCTGGTCCCAGGCCCACATGAGCGAGTACTTCCTCAACTCGATCGTGGTGGTGGCCGGTTCGCTGCTCGGCACCATGCTGCTGGGCTCCATGGCGGCCTACGTCCTGGCCCGCTTCGACTTCCCCGGCAACCGCTTCGTGTACTACCTGTTCGTGGGCGGGATGAGCTTCCCGGTGATCCTGGCGCTGGTGCCGCTGTTCTTCGTGATGAAGAACATGCAGCTGCTCAACACGTACCACGGACTGATCCTCGTCTACATCGCCTATTCGCTGCCGTTCACGGTCTTCTTCCTGACCGGTTTCTTCCGGACGCTGCCCTCGTCGGTGGCGGAGGCGGCGATGATCGACGGCGCGTCGCACACCCGGACCTTCTTCCAGGTGATGCTGCCGATGGCCAAGCCCGGGCTGATCAGCGTGGGCATCTTCAACTTCCTCGGGCAGTGGAACCAGTACCTCCTGCCGGCCGTGCTCAACGTCGGCGACGAGGACAAGAAGCTGCTGCCCCAGGGCCTGGTCGCGCTGGCGGCCAGCCAGCGGTACAAGGGCGACTGGTCCGGCCTCTTCGCGGGCCTGGTGATCGCGATGCTGCCCGTTCTCGCCGCGTACATCGTCTTCCAGCGGCAGGTGCAGTCCGGACTGACGGCGGGGGCCCTGAAGTAGGCCCCGCCCTCCGACGACGGAGGGGCGCCCGGCCGTCCCCGGGCGCCCCTCGCGGCACTCACGCACCGCCCGGACCACCCCGGGCGGTGATCCGTACCATGGGAGGGCCCCGCCCGGCGCCGTAGCGGCGTCCGGAGCCTTGACGCGCTCCCGGGTGTGCGGCTGAGCTTAGAGTTCATATGTTGTACGGATACCGGGCTTCACTGTCGCAGCCCGGTGGCCGGGGCGGCGGTCGTGCCGTGCCGACGAGGCGGGAGTGGATGGGCGTGGAGACTCCGGGGTCGCAGTCGTCGCTGCACCGGGCCAACCTGGAGCGGGTCGTCCGCGCGGTGCGCAGGTCGGGGGCGCTCACCCAGGCGGAGATCGCCCGGACCACGGGGCTGTCGGCGGCCACCGTCTCCAACATCGTCCGCGAGCTCAAGGACAACGGCACCGTCGAGGTGACCCCCACCTCCTCCGGCGGCCGGCGGGCCCGCAGCGTCTCCCTCTCGGGTGACGCCGGAATCGTCGTCGGCGTCGACTTCGGCCACACCCACCTGCGCGTCGCCGTCGGCAACCTGGCCCACCGGGTGCTCGCCGAGGAGGCCGAGCCGCTGGACGTGGACGCCTCCGCCACCCAGGGCCTGGAACGGGCCGAGCACCTGGTCAAGACGCTGATCGCGGCCACCGGCATCGACCCCGGGAAGATCGTCGGGGTGGGCCTGGGCGTCCCCGGGCCGATCGACGAGTCCGGCGTGCTCGGCTCGACGGCGATCCTGCCCGGCTGGGCCGGCACCAACCCGCGCGACGAGCTCGCCGCCCGCCTCGACGTCCCCGTCCACGTCGACAACGACGCCAACCTCGGCGCCCTCGGCGAGCTGGTCTGGGGAGCCGGCCGCGGCGCCGCCGACCTCGCGTACATCAAGGTCGCCAGCGGCGTCGGCGCCGGCCTGGTGATCAACGGACAGATCTACCGGGGCCCCGGCGGCACCGCCGGCGAGATCGGCCACATCACCCTGGACGAGTCCGGGCCCGTCTGCCGCTGCGGCAACCGCGGCTGCCTGGAGACCTTCACCGCCCACCGCTACGTCCTGCCGCTGCTGCACTCCGCCCACGGCCCGGACCTCACCGCGCCGCGCATGGTCCGGCTCGCCCGGGACGGCGACGCGGGCTGCCGCCGGGTGATCGCGGACGTCGGCCGGCACATCGGCAGCGGCGTCGCCAGCCTGTGCAACCTGCTCAACCCCAGCCGGGTCGTGCTCGGCGGCGACCTCGCGGAGGCCGGGGAGCTCGTCCTCGCGCCCATCAGGGAATCGGTCGGACGGTACGCGATCCCCAGCGCCGCACGGCAGTTGGAGGTCGTCCCCGGCGCGCTGGGCGGCCGGGCCGAGGTGCTGGGCGCGCTCGCCCTCGTCCTCAGCGAGATGGGCGACTCCTCCCTGCTGGACGGAGTTCCGGCGGCGGCCGCGCCCGGTTTCGGCTGAGCCTTTCCGGAAGAGCCGCGGCAACACACCCCTTGAGTTTACGCACATAACGCATGGCATCGTTGCCATCTCGTTAAGGATTGACTTCTTGACGCCACTTTGCGGTCCGAGTTGACTTCCGGTCACCTCGGCCGCAACGGCGCGGCCATGTCAGGGAGGTATCCGTACGTGAACACGTGTCTGCGCCGCGCCGCGGTGGCCGCCGTCGCTTTGTCGACGGCCGTCACCCTCGCCGCCTGCGGCAAGGCCAAACAGGCCGGCGACAACGGGGACAAGAAGGAGAAGAAGGGGTCGCTCACCATCGGGCTGCTCCTTCCCGAGAACCAGACCGCGCGGTACGAGCGTTTCGACAAGCCGCTGCTCGAAAAGAAGATCAAGGAATTGGCGGGCACCAGCGCCACCGTCCTCTACGAGAACGCCAAACAGGACGCCTCGGTCCAGCAGCAGCAGGTCGACACCATGATCACCAAGCGTGTCGACGCGCTGATCGTCGACGCCGTGGACGCCAAGTCGATCGCGAGCTCGGTGAAGAAGGCACACGACAAGGGAATCCCCGTCGTCGCCTACGACCGGCTCGCCGAGGGCCCGGTCGACGCCTACACCTCCGTCGACAACGAGCGCGTCGGAAAGATCCAGGGCGAGTCGCTGCTCAAGGAACTCGGCGACACCGCGGGCAAGGGCCAGATCGTCATGATGAACGGCTCCGTCACCGACCCCAACGCCAAGATGTACAAGGACGGCGCCCATTCCGTGCTCGACGGAAAGGTGAAGGTCGGCAAGGAGTACGACACCAAGGAGTGGAAGCCGGAGAACGCCAACGAGAACATGAAGGGCGCGATCTCCTCGCTCGGCAAGGAGAACATCGTCGGCGTCTACTCGGCCAACGACGGCATGGCGGGCGGCATCATCACCGCCCTCAAGAGCGCCGGATTCGACAAACTTCCCCCGGTCACCGGCCAGGACGCCGAGCTCTCGGCCGTCCAGCGGATCCTCGCCGGCGAACAGTTCATGAGCGTCTACAAGCCGTACGTCCCCGAGACGGAGGCCGCGGCGACGATGGCCGTCGCCCTCGCCCAGGGCAAGAAGCTGGACGGCGTCGCGAAGACCACCGTCGACAGCGGCAGCGAGAAGAAGATCCCGGCGATCATCGTCGACCCCTTCGCGCTCACCGAGGCCGACATCCCGAAGTACGTCGGCAAGGAGGGCTTCTTCACCCTCCGCGAGATCTGCACCGACAAGTACACGTCCGCCTGCGACGCCGCCGGCCTCAAGTAGGGGCGCGCCCCGAGGAGCTGATCCACATGTCCGCTGCGCCCGTTCTGGCGTTGCGCGGGATCTCCAAGCGGTTCGGTGCCGTCCAGGCGCTGACCGACGTGGAGCTGGAGATCCGTCCCGGTGAGGTGGTCGCCCTGGTCGGCGACAACGGCGCCGGCAAGTCCACCCTCGTCAAGACCATCGCGGGCGTCGCGCCCGCCGACGACGGCGTCATCGAGTGGGAGGGCCGGCCCGTCACCATCGACCGGCCGCACACCGCCCAGGAGCTCGGCATCGCGACCGTCTACCAGGACCTCGCCCTCTGCGACAACCTCGACGTCGTCGGCAACCTCTTCCTCGGCCGGGAGATCTCCCGCTTCGGGGTGCTGGACGAGGTCGAGATGGAGCGCCGCGCCCGCGAGCTGCTCGCCACCCTGTCCATCCGCATCCCCAGCGTCCGCATCCCGGTCGCCGCCCTCTCCGGCGGCCAGCGGCAGACCGTCGCCATCGCCCGCTCGCTGCTCGGCGAGCCCAAGGTCGTCATCCTCGACGAGCCCACCGCCGCCCTCGGCGTGGAGCAGACCGCCCAGGTCCTCGACCTGGTGGAACGGCTCCGCGAACGAGGGCTCGGGGTGATCCTCATCAGCCACAACATGGCCGACGTGCAGGCCGTAGCCGACCGCGTCGCGGTGCTGCGCCTCGGCCGGAACAACGGCGTCTTCGCCGTACGCACCACCTCCCAGGAAGAGATCGTCTCGGCCATCACCGGCGCCACTGACAACGCTGTCACCCGCCGGAGGGCCCGCACCGAGCAGGACCGGGAGGCCCGGGCATGACCACCGACCTGTCGAAGAACCCCCGCCCCGACGGCACCCCCGACGGCGCCCAGCCCGTCGCCCCGGCCGCCGTCACCCCCGTCGACCCCCGGCTGCTCGTCCGCGAGGAGGGCTTCGCCGGCTACTGGACCGAATTCCTCCGCAAGCTGCGCAGCGGCGAGCTGGGCTCGCTGCCCGTCGTCGTCGGCCTGATCGTCATCTGCCTGGTCTTCCAGCTCCAGGACTCGGCCTTCCTCGGCGCCGAGAACCTCTCCAACCTCTTCATCACCGCCGCGGGCACCGGCCTGATCGCCGTCGGCATCGTCTTCGTCCTCATCCTGGGCGAGATCGACCTCTCCGTCGGCTCGGTCAGCGGCCTGGCGGCGGCCGTCTTCGCCGTACTGAACGTCAACCACGGCATGCCCGAGTGGCTCGCCCTGATCCTGGCGCTCCTCACCGGCACGGTCGCCGGCGTGATCCACGGCTTCTTCTTCGCCCGGATCGGCGTCCCCGCGTTCGTCGTCACCCTGGCCGGCCTGCTGGGCTGGAACGGGCTGATGCTGGAGGTGCTCGGCTCCAACGGAACGATCAACCTCGACGACTCGGGGCTGGTCGCCAAGCTCACCAACCACTACTTCGAGGACATCTCGGCCGCGTACGGGCTGGCCACGGCCACCGTCGCCGCCTACCTGCTGGTCGCGTGGCGGGACGCCCGCCGCCGGACCGCCGCCGGGGTGCCCAGCCGCCCGTTCGCCGAGATCGTGCTGCGCACGGCGGCCCTGGCGGTGCCCGCCTACGCGGTGGCCTGGGTGTTCAACCAGTACAAGGGCCTCCCGCTGGCCGTGGTGATCTTCCTGGGCGTGGTGGTCGCCCTCGACCTGGTGCTGCGCCGCACCCGCTACGGCCGCAAGGTCTTCGCCCTCGGCGGCGGCGTCGAGGCGGCCCGCCGGGCCGGCATCGACGTCGCGTGGGTACGGATCTCCGTCTTCGCCC
This sequence comes from Streptomyces sp. URMC 126, assembly GCF_051386555.1. NCBI lineage: Bacteria > Bacillati > Actinomycetota > Actinomycetes > Kitasatosporales > Streptomycetaceae > Streptomyces > Streptomyces sp. URMC 126. The sequence goes on along the minus strand of NZ_JBPQTX010000080.1, from coordinate 2,647 downwards.
TCTCCGGGACGATGGCGGCACTGGGCGGGATGTTCCTGGCCTCCCAGATCAACGCGGCGAACCAGTCCTCGGGGGCGGGCAGCCTGCTGATGAACGCGATCGCGGCGGCGGTGATCGGCGGGACGAGCCTGTTCGGAGGGCGCGGCAAGACCTGGTCCGCGCTGCTGGGCGTGCTGGTCATCCAGTCGATCGCGTCGGGAATGGCGCTGCTGGGCATCGCCTCGGCCGTCCAGTACATGATCACGGGTGCGGTGCTGCTGGCCGCGGTCGTGATCGACTCGGTCTCGCGCCGAACGCAGCGCACGGCGGGCCGCGCGTAGGCGCGCCCGCGCGGGCCTCAAACGCCGGACGGGCTGAAAACAGCCCGTCCGGCGTTTGAGGACGCGCACCGCAGGTGCGCTCGGGGGTGCGGGGGCGCAGCCCCCGCAAGAAACGGGAAGGGGCGGGACAGGGGCAACCCCACCTACAACCCCGGCCCCCGCACCGGGATCGACGTGAACGTCGGCTGCGAAGGCGCGGGATCCTGGAAGAAGTCATTCCCCTTGTCGTCGACGACGATGAACGCCGGGAAGTCCTCCACCTCGATCCTCCAGACCGCCTCCATCCCGAGCTCCTCGTACTCGACGACCTCGACCTTCTTGATGCAGTCCTGCGCGAGGCGCGCGGCCGGGCCGCCGATCGACCCCAGGTAGAACCCGCCGTGCGCGGCGCACGCGTCCGTGACCTGCTTCGACCGGTTCCCCTTCGCGAGCATCACCTTGGACCCGCCCGCCGCCTGGAACTGCTCGACGTACGAGTCCATCCGCCCGGCCGTCGTCGGCCCGAACGACCCGGACGCGTACCCCTCGGGCGTCTTGGCGGGCCCGGCGTAGTAGACGGGGTGATCCCGCAGGTACTGCGGCATCTCCTCACCCGCGTCCAGCCGCTCCTTGATCTTCGCGTGCGCGATGTCGCGGGCGACGACCAGCGGCCCGGTCAGCGACAGCCGTGTCTTGACCGGGTACTTCGTCAGCTCGGCGAGGATCTCGTCCATGGGCCGGTTGAGGTCGACGCGCACGACGTCGCCGTCCTCGGCGAGCTGCTCGTCCGTGGTCTCCGGCAGGAACCGCGCCGGGTCGGTCTCCAGCTGCTCCAGGAAGACGCCCTCGGCGGTGATCTTGGCGACGGCCTGGCGGTCCGCCGAGCAGGAGACCGCGATGGCGACCGGGCAGGACGCGCCGTGCCGGGGCAGCCGCACCACACGCACGTCGTGGCAGAAGTACTTGCCGCCGAACTGCGCGCCGATGCCGATCTTCTGCGTCAGCTCGAAGACCTTCTCCTCCAGCTCCTTGTCGCGGAAGCCGTGGCCGAGCGGGGAGCCCTCCTCCGGCAGCTCGTCGAGGTAGTGCGCGGACGCGTACTTGGCGGTCTTCAGCGCGTACTCGGCGCTCGTACCGCCCACAACGATCGCCAGGTGGTACGGCGGGCAGGCCGCCGTGCCCAGCGAACGGATCTTCTCCTCCAGGAACTTCATCATGCTCGCCTCGTTGAGCACGGCCTTCGTCTCCTGGTAGAGGAAGGACTTGTTGGCCGAGCCGCCGCCCTTGGCCATGAAGAGGAACTTGTACGCGCCGCCGTCCGTGGCGTACAGCTCGATCTGCGCCGGGAGGTTGGAGCCGGTGTTCTTCTCCTCCCACATGGTGAGCGGCGCCATCTGCGAGTACCGCAGGTTGAGCTTGGTGTAGGCGTCGAAGATGCCGAGCGAGAGCGCCTCCTCGTCCCGGCCCTCCGTGAGCACGTTCTGGCCGCGCTTGCCCATGACGATCGCCGTGCCGGTGTCCTGGCACATCGGGAGGACGCCCGCGGCGGCGATGTTGGCGTTCTTCAGCAGGTCCAGGGCGACGAACTTGTCGTTCGACGACGCGTCGGGGTCGTCGACGATCTTCCGCAGCTGGGCGAGGTGCGCGGGGCGCAGGTAGTGCTGGATGTCGTGGATCGCCTCCGCCGCGAGCCGGCGCAGCGCCTCGGGCTCCACCTTGAGGAACGTGCGTCCGTCCGCCTCGAAGGTCGACACGCCCTCGGAGGTGATCAGTCGGTACGGCGTCTCGTCCTCGCCCAGGGGCAGCAGATCCGTGTAGGCGAACCCTGGGGGGACTGACCGGTCAGACATCGCGGCGATTCCTCACTCACTCTGCGGGTTGGGGGTGCCGGGCGGGCCCGGGGCCCTCGGCGTCTCTCAGGGTAGGCCGCCGGGAGGGCGGCGGGCCGGTGAGGTTGCCCTCACCAGAGCGCGGGTGGCTTCCCGCCCCCTGTCGCGATCTATCGCGAATGGCTAGGCTGGTGACCGTGGACGAGTCATCGCCGGCGAAACGCCGAGTGCCCCTGGCCCCCTTGACCAAGACGCCCGCCGCCGCACCGCCCGCGGCACCGGTCGCGCCCGCGGAATCCGCCGCACCGGCCCTGCGCGCGTCCGACGCGGACCGCGACCGGATCGCCGACATCCTCCGCGAGGCGCTGGCCGAGGGCCGGCTCACCCCCGACGAGCACGCCGACCGCGTCGACGCGGCGTACCGGGCCCGTACGGTCGGCGAACTGGAGCCGCTGGTCCGCGACCTGCCGGCCGGCGCGGCCCGTCCCGCCGCCGCGACCCGTGTCGCGATGTCCTCCG
>NZ_JBPQTX010000079.1:0-24871 GCF_051386555.1 Streptomyces sp. URMC 126 | reverse complement strand
GGTACGCGGCACTTCTTCCACTGACGGCGGGGCGTTCGCTGTCTGCCCGTCCGAGGGCGATACGACCGGAGGCCGCAGGCCGTCGGCGAGGGAGCGGGCGAGTTCCGGGGCGATGGCGGCCGGGGCGCGGTCCGCGGTGCGGTAGGCGACCCAGTCGGCGAAGCCCTCGGAGAGCCACATGGGGGTGGCGTCGGTGGTGCGGGCGCGGGTGGCGACGTGGGTGGCCTCGTGGGTGAGGACGGCGCGGCGGCCGAAGGGGCTGAGGGCGGTGTACGCCTCGGGGTTGACGACGATCCGGCCGGCGGGGCCGTCGTCGCCACCGCGGCCGGGGCCGTTCCCGCCCTCGGCCGTCGTGGTGACCGCGGCGATGCCCCGGTAGTCGGAGGGCGGCGCGCCGAGGAGGCCGCCCATGCGTTCCAGCGAGGCGGGCATCTCGACGACGAGCCTGTCGAGCCGGTCGGACTTGTCGGGCCGGTCGGGCCGGTCGTCGTCCCGCCAGGCGGCGGTGACGGCGGGCACCGCCGCCTCGGCCAGGCCGGACAGGGCCCGCAGGGCCGCCGTGTCCTGGCCGGCGCCGAGGACGAGGCTGTGCCGGCCCCGGACGGCGGTGACCCGGCCCTGTTCCCACAGCTGGCGGGTGCCGGACGCGGTGTCGTCCCCCGCCACGTACCAGCGTCCGGCGCGCCGGACGGCCGTCAGCCGGACCGGGACGGTGATCGGGGCGGCGTCGTAACCGGCCAGCCGGTAGCGGAGTTCGGCCTCGGCGGCGACCCGGTGCCCGCCGCCCTCCCCGGGGGCGGGGGTGAAACCGCCGGTGCGGACGGCGCCGTACTCCCAGGAGGCGAGCGGCACTTCGGCGAGGTTGGCGAAGACCCGGCGGCGGCGGTCCCGGTAGGCGGGCTCGGACGGGTCGACGGCGGCCAGGTAGGCGTGCTCGTCGCGGTCGCGCAGCGCCGCCGCCCAGCCGTCGAGCAGCCGCCGGACGGCCTCGGTGTCGGCGCGGAGGCCGTCGGCGGGCCGGGGGCCGCAGCCCGTGAGGGCGGGCAGGGCGAGGAGTACGACGGCCAGAAAGCGCGGTGCCGCCCGGCGCCCGCCGCCCGGTCGTCTCGTGGGGCCGTCCATGGCCCGCATCGTACGAGCCGGCCGGCCGGTCACCCGGAGCGGGGCGACGGGGAGGCGCGGCGGATCCGCGCCGGCCGCGCGGCGGCCGGGGCCGCCGCCGGGCGTGCGGGCCTCACGGCCGTGTGATCGACGAGATCGGCATCATGTCGGCCCGGTCGTAGCGGACCCGCGCCCCCGGGTAGGGCGCGTGCACCACCTGGCCGTTGCCGACGTACATGCCCACGTGGCTGGCGTCGTCCCGGTAGATGACGAGGTCCCCGGGGCGCGCCTCGGACAGCGGTACGTGCCGGCCCGCGTGCCGCTGGGCCTGCGAGGTGCGCGGCAGGCCCACGCCCGCCCGGCTGTAGGCCCACTGCGTCAGCCCCGAGCAGTCGAAGGCGAACGGGCCGCTGGCGCCCCACGCGTAGGGCGAGCCGACGGCCGAGCGGGCGGCCCGCGCGGCGGCGGCCCCGCGCGAGGAACCGGCGTCGGAGAGGCCGGAGTCACCGCCGGACGACGGGTCCGGCGGGGGCACCGGGGACAGGAAGCCGGCCCGCGGGCCGCCGCCGGAGCGCGAGGCCCGGGCGTAGCGCGCCCGTTCGCCGTCCGACAGCGTGTTGAGCAGCCGGCGGGCGGCGGCGAGCCGGCCCTCGACCTCGTGCTTGTGGCGGGCGACGGCCCGGCGGCTGTCCTCCAGTTCGGCGAGGGCGCGGGCGGCCTCCAGCCGCTCCTGGCCGAGCGCGCGCTGGGCGGCGAGCAGGGCGTGGAGCTGCTCGGCCTGCCGGCCGGTGACGCGTTCGAGGGCGGTGGCCCGGTCGAGGTAGCGGTCGGGCTCGGAGGAGAGCAGCAGGCGGAGGGCGGGGTCCACGGCGCCGGCCCGGTACTGGGCGGCGGCGACCGTGCCGAGGGCGTTGCGCATCCGGTTGACCGTCTCCTGGCCGCGGGCGACCCGGTCGGCGGCCAGTTCCACCTTCCGCCGCAGGGCGCCGGCCCGTTCACCGGCGGCGTTGTACTGCTCGGTGGCCCGTTCGGCCTGCCGGTAGAGCCGGTCCAGGCGCCCCTTCACCGCCCCGGACGTGGTGGCGTCCCCGGTGGGGCCGCCGGGGCGGGCGTCGGCGGGTGACGAGGAGAGGCCGGCCGCGGCGGTGGCCACGGCGGCGGACAGGGCGGTGATCCGTGCGGTCCGGGCGAGCCCGGAGGGCGCGGGTCGACGGTGGGACGCCACGTGCTGCCGTACTCCCTTCGCTGCGCGGTCCCCTGTCGCCCCCTGCCGCCCGGGCGGGCGGACGACGGCGGGGGCACCGCGGCGGCCGACAGTAGCGGCTCGCTCACTCTCCGTTCAAAGACCGCTACGGAGGGTGGACGCCGGGCGTGCTCCGGCGGAAACGCCGGACGCCCCGCCCAAGACGCAGGTCATGGGCGGGGCGTCGGGTGCTCGGAGGCCGGTGCGACACCACCCGAACGGGTGGATTGGCAGGGCCGGTCGGCTTACGGACGGAACCGGAGGGCAGACGGGGCAGACGGCCGCCCCCGCGCCCGGTCAGCCCACGCGAACGCCGAACTGGAACGGCATGTTGCTCATCGCCTCGTAGCGGACGAACGTGCCGGTGCGGGGCGCGTGCAGCACCTGCCCGTTGCCGGCGTAGAGGCCCACGTGGTGCTGGTCGCCGTAGAAGATGACCAGGTCGCCGGGCTGGAGCTGGCTCTGGTCGTAGATGCGGGTGCCGTTGTTGGCCTGCGCCTGCGAGGTCCGGTCCAGCGTGACGCCCGCCTGGGCGTAGGCCCAGGAGGTCAGGCCGGAGCAGTCGAAGGAGCTGGGGCCGGTCGCGCCCCAGACGTAGGGGGACCCTATCTTCGTCTGCGCGGCGGCCAGCGCGGCGCCCGCCCGGCCGGAGCCCGGGACCGCCTTGCCGCTGCTGCCCGTCTGCCCGGAACCGCCCTCCCGCGACCCGCCCTTGGAGCCGCCGGAACCGGAGTCGCCCTTGGCCGCGTCCGCCTTGGCGGCGGCCTTGGCGGCCTCCTCCTTCTCGGCGGCGGCGATCGCGGCACGCTCCTTCTCCGTCAGGGAGTTGAGCACGTCCTGCGCCTCGGCGAGCTTGCCCTGCACCTCGGCCTTGCGCTCACCGAGCGCCTTGCGGGTGGACTCCAGGTCGGCGAGCTTGCCCGCCGCCTCCTCGCGCTCCTGCTTCAGGGCGCGCTGCTTGGTGGCGATCTGCCGGAGCGTCTCCGCCTGCTTGGCGCTCACCTGGTGGAGCGTGGAGGCCCGCTCCAGGTAGCTGTCGGGGTCGGAGGAGAGCAGCAGTTGGACGGAGGGGTCCACCGAGCCGGTGCGGTACTGCGCGGTGGCCACCGCGCCGAGGCTGTCGCGGAGCTTGTTGAGCTCCTCCTGGCCGCGCGCGACGCGGTCCTGGAGCGCGCCCGCCTCCTTCTCCAGCTTCTGCTGCTTCTGCTTGGCCCCGTTGTACTTCTCGGTCGCCTGCTCCGCCTGCTCGTACAGCCGGTCGACCTTCTCCTTGGCCTCGCTCCGCGTCGGCTTGGCCCCGGGGTCGGCGGAGGCCGCCTGGGCGGAGAGGGCGACGGCTGCGGCGGCGGTCGCGGTGAGGACGGTCACCCGAGTACGGCTCGGCTGTTTGGGACGACGGTGGGACGCCACGGAGTCGAGCTCCTTTTCTCCTCGGCCGCCGCGGCTTGTGCGCGCGGGCGCGCGTGGGCACGGCGGGGTACTTCACGACATCCGGATTGGATGATCACCGCGCGAAGGTTCGAGGCCAGACCTTAGTGACCCTCATATGATCGGTTCAAATCCCCTGGGGGGATTGCTCGCTCGGCGGCTTGCACGTTGTTGACGTGAGGGGGGTGCCCCGGTCCCGCCCTTTCTCCGTTTCTTGCGGGGGCAGGCCCCCGCACCCCGCCGGACCGGCTAAATCAAGCCCGTCCGGCGTTTGAGGACGAGCGGCGAAGCCGCGATAAGGGGGTCTGGGGCGCAGCCCCAGGAAACGGTGAAAGGGCGGGACCGGGGCACACCCCCTCAGGACGCCCCCGCGTCCTCACCCTCGTCGTCGGAGGCGGGAGCTTCGCCCCCGTCGAGCAACCGCGTCAGCTGCGACCCAAGCAACCGCTTGAACTTCCGCTGCTGCGGCCGAGTCCGATCGAGCACCGCCACCTCAAGCTGCTCCGCCGTCAGCGTGCGCTCCGCGCCGTTCGTGTCCCGCGCCAGCGACTCGACGGCGAGCTTGAGCGCTTCCGCGAGGCTCATCCCGTCCCGGTGCCGCTGCCCGAGGTAGCTGCTGATCTGGTCGGCGTTGCCGCCGACCGCGACCGAGCCGTGCTCGTCGACGATCGATCCGTCGTGCGGCAGCCGGTAGATCTGGTCGTCCTCGGGGCCGGCCCCGACCTCGGCGACGATCAGCTCGACCTCGTACGGCTTCTCGCCGGCGCTGGAGAAGATGGTGCCGAGGGTCTGGGCGTAGACGTTGGCGAGGCCCCGGGCGGTGACGTCACCGCGGTCGTAGGTGTAGCCGCGCAGGTCGGCGTAGCGGACGCCGCCGATGCGCAGGGTCTCGAACTCGTTGTACTTCCCGACGGCCGCGAACGCGATGCGGTCGTAGATCTCGCTGACCTTGTGCAGCGCGCGGGACGGGTTCTCGGCAACGAAGATCACGCCATCGTTGTACTGGAGGACCACGACGCTGCGGCCGCGCGCGATGCCCTTGCGGGCGTACTCGGCGCGGTCGGCCATGGCCTGCTGGGGAGAGACGTAGAACGGCGTCGACACCGGTTATCCGTCCCTTTCTGGTCTGTGGGGAGTGCGTACGGAGGACTCTTGGACCGGTGCGGGTCAGAGCAGGGCGGCCCGGGGGCCGTCGGGCTCCTGGAGCCGCCGCTCGTGGATCTCCCGGACGGTTTCGGCCAGGTCGGCGTCGGTGAGCCTCCGGTAGCCCTCGTCGGAGATGACGGTGACGATCGGGTAGATGCGGCGGGCCAGGTCGGGGCCGCCGGTGGCCGAGTCGTCGTCGGCCGCGTCGTACAGCGCCTGCACCACCAGGGTGGTGGCCTCCTCGGCGGTGAGGCCGTCCCGGTAGAGCTTCTTCAGCGAGCCCCGGGCGAAGAGCGAGCCGGAGCCGGTGGCCGCGTAGCCGTACTCCTCGGAGCGCCCGCCGGTCACGTCGTAGGTGAAGATGCGGCCCTTCCCGCGGTCCACGTCCCAGCCGGCGAAGAGCGGCACCACGGCCAAGCCCTGCATGGCCATGCCGAGGTTGCTGCGGATCATGGTGGAGAGGCGGTTGGCCTTGCCCTCCAGGGAGAGCTGGGCGCCCTCGACCTTCTCGAAGTGCTCCAGCTCCAGCTGGAAGAGCTTGACCATCTCCACCGCGAGACCGGCCGTGCCCGCGATGCCGACGGCCGAGTACTCGTCCGCCGGGAAGACCTTCTCGATGTCGCGCTGCGCGATGACGTTGCCCATGGTGGCCCGCCGGTCACCGGCCAGCACCACCCCGCCGGCGAAGGTCGCCGCGACGATGGTCGTGCCGTGCGGCGCCTCGACGGCACCCGTCACGGGCGGCAGCTGCCGGTTGCCGGGCAGCAGCTCGGGGGCGTGGTTCCCGAGGAAGTCCACGAACGAGGACGAGCCCGGAGTCAGGAAGGCCGCCGGCAGACGCCCGGTGCTACGAGGGTTGGCTTCCACACGTTTCCTTCCACGTATTCGGCGGCACGCCTCGTGACGTCCGGCCGATCCTTGAACTGTCCCAGGGCGGCGTCGCGGCTGGAGTCCAGCACGCCACGCACGGCACCTGTTGCGTGATCATGATCTACGTGCTCCGCCGGAGCGGCAAGGCGGGTCGAACAGGCCCTTTCCCGCCCCTCCGGCGCTCGCGCGGCCCGGCCCGGGGAGAGGCCGCGGCGGGGGCGGACGGAGAGCCTCCGCGGAGCACGTCCCTCCCGGAGCATCCGACTCCCCCCTTAACCGATCGGGATGAGACCTACGATTCGCAGGTCACATCACTCCCCGCCCTTCTGGACGAAGGACCGCACAAAGTCCTCCGCGTTCTCCTCCAGGACGTCGTCGATCTCGTCCAGCACCGAGTCCACGTCGTCCGACAGCTTCTCGTGGCGCTCCTTGAGGTCCTCGGACGCCTGCGCCTCCTGCGCCTGCTCCTCGGTCTCCTCCGTGGCACGCGTGGCCTTCTGCTGCCCGCCGCCGGTGTCCTTGGTCGCCATACCCCTCACCCCGCTCGGTTTCGACGTACACGTACTCAAGTCCTACAGATCAGACCCTACAAGCACGGTCCGACATCGGCCCCGCACTCCCTAGAACGTCCGGGAACCACCACGATGATTCCCGCTTCCCCTGTTCCGCAGACCCCTCTCGGCGACGGCCCGCCGCGCGCGCCTCCCCTCAGCCCCCCGACAGCACCCGCACCAGATCCTCCGCCGTGCGGCAGCGGTCCAGCAGCTCCTTGACGTGGTTGCGGGTGCCGCGCAGCGGCTCCAGGGTCGGGACCCGCTGGAGCGAGTCCCGGCCCGGCAGGTCGAAGATCACCGAGTCCCAGGAGGCGGCGGCCACGTCGTCCGCGTACTGGTCGAGGCAGCGGCCCCGGAAGTAGGCCCGGGTGTCCTCGGGCGGCGCCGTACGGGCCCGCTCGACCTCGGTCTCGTCCAGCAGCCGCTTGATCCGGCCGCGCGCCGCCAGCCGGTTGTACAGGCCCTTGTCGGGGCGGACGTCCGCGTACTGGAGGTCCACCAGGTGCAGCCGGGCCGCGTCCCAGTCCAGGCCGTCCCGCCGCCGGTAGCCCTCCAGGAGCTCCCGTTTGGCCACCCAGTCCAGCTCGCCGGCCAGGCTCATGGGGTCGCTCTCCAGCCGGCCCAGCACGTCCTCCCAGCGGGTCAGGACGTCTTTGGTCTGCTCGTCCGCGTCGGCCCCGTACCGGTCCTCGACGTGCTTGCGGGCCAGCTCGCAGTACTCCATCTGGAGCTGGACGGCGGTGAGCGTCCGGCCGCTGCGCAGCGTGATCAGCCGGCGCAGCGAGGGGTCGTGGCTGACCCGGTGCAGGGTGCGGACGGGCTGGTCGACGGCGAAGTCGCCGGAGATGAAGCCGTCCTCGATCATGGACAGCACCAGGGAGGTGGTGCCCAGCTTGAGGTAGGTGGAGATCTCGGAGAGGTTGGCGTCGCCGATGATCACATGGAGCCGGCGGTACTTCTCGGCGTCGGCGTGCGGCTCGTCCCGGGTGTTGATGATGGGCCGTTTGAGGGTGGTCTCCAGGCCGACCTCGACCTCGAAGTAGTCGGCGCGCTGGCTGATCTGGAAGCCGTGCTCGCGGCCGTCCTGGCCGATGCCGACCCGGCCGGCGCCGGTGACCACCTGGCGGGAGACGAAGAAGGGGGTCAGGTGCCGCACGATGTCCGAGAAGGGGGTCTCCCGCTTCATCAGGTAGTTCTCGTGGGTGCCGTAGGACGCGCCCTTGTTGTCGGTGTTGTTCTTGTAGAGGTGGATCGGCTGGGCGCCGGGCAGCCGGCCGGCCCGCTCGGCGGCCTCGGCCATGATCCGCTCGCCGGCCTTGTCCCAGAGGACGGCGTCCCGCGGGTTGGTGATCTCCGGGGAGCTGTACTCGGGGTGGGCGTGGTCCACGTACAGCCGGGCGCCGTTGGTGAGGATGACGTTGGCCAGGCCGATGTCCTCGTCCGTGAGCTGACTGGAGTCCGCGGCCTCCCGGGCGAGGTCGAAGCCCCGGGCGTCGCGCAGCGGATTCTCCTCCTCGAAGTCCCAGCGGGCACGGCGTGCCCGGTGCATCGCCGCCGCGTACGCGTTGACGACCTGGGACGAGGTGAGCATGGCATTGGCGTTCGGGTGACCGGGGACGGAGATCCCGTACTCCGTCTCGATGCCCATTACTCGCCGTACGGTCATGCGGCCCTCCTTGCCCGGCGGCGCCCCCTGGTGGGGTCGCCGCTCAAGTACCGCTGCGCATCCGGTCCGTGTGCGTCCCCCACGCGCGTCGCGGTGGTACCGCAGAGCCTAGAACGGCTTTGCGGCCCTGGGGAGATCATTCCAGTCATTGCCCGGGTTCGTGCCGTACCGGACCCGCCGCGCCCCGGGGCGTCCGCCGGGGTCCGTGAACGCGTCCGGCCGCGGACGGACCGTTCCGGCCCGGTTCCGCGCCGAGGGGCGGGAACCGGGGGATCCGGGGAACGGTCATCCGCGGCCGGACGGCGGTGTTACAGGTACTGACCGGTGTTGGCCACCGTGTCGATGGAGCGGCCGGTGTCCGCGCCCTGCTTTCCGGTGACGAGGGTGCGGATGAAGACGATCCGCTCGCCCTTCTTGCCGGAGATGCGGGCCCAGTCGTCCGGGTTGGTGGTGTTGGGCAGGTCCTCGTTCTCCTTGAACTCGTCCACGCAGGCGGCGAGCAGGTGGGAGACGCGGAGGCCCTTCTGGTTGTGGTCCAGGAACGCCTTGATCGCCATCTTCTTGGCGCGGTCCACGATGTTCTGGATCATCGCTCCGGAGTTGAAGTCCTTGAAGTAGAGGACTTCCTTGTCACCGTTGGCGTAGGTGACCTCCAGGAAGCGGTTCTCCTCGGATTCGGCGTACATCTGCTCCACGACCGACTGGATCATGCCGTCGACCGTCGCCCGGGCGTCTCCCCCGTGCTCGGCGAGGTCGTCCGCGTGCAGCGGCAGGGTCTCGGTCAGGTACTTGGAGAAGATGTCCTTGGCGGCCTCGGCGTCCGGCCGCTCGATCTTGATCTTCACGTCGAGCCGGCCGGGGCGGAGGATCGCCGGGTCGATCATGTCCTCGCGGTTGGAGGCGCCGATGACGATGACGTTCTCCAGGCCCTCCACGCCGTCGATCTCGGAGAGCAGCTGCGGGACGATGGTGTTCTCCACGTCCGAGCTGACGCCGGAGCCGCGGGTGCGGAACAGCGAGTCCATCTCGTCGAAGAAGACGATCACCGGCGTGCCCTCGCTGGCCTTCTCACGGGCCCGCTGGAAGATCAGCCGGATGTGCCGCTCGGTCTCGCCGACGTACTTGTTGAGCAGCTCGGGGCCCTTGATGTTGAGGAAGAAGCTCTTCCCCGCGGGCTTCCCGGTGACCTCCGCGACCTTCTTGGCAAGGGAGTTGGCCACCGCCTTGGCGATGAGCGTCTTGCCGCAGCCGGGCGGGCCGTAGAGCAGGACGCCCTTGGGCGGCCGGAGTTCGTGCTCCTTGAAGAGGTCGGGGTAGAGATAGGGGAGCTCGACCGCGTCGCGGATGAGCTCGATCTGGTTCCCCAGGCCGCCGATCTTCGTGTAGTCGATGTCGGGGACCTCTTCGAGGACGAGCTCCTCGACCTCGCTCTTGGGGATGACCTCGTAGACGTAGCCGGAACGGGATTCGAGCAACAGGGCGTCGCCGGGGCGGATGGTGACGTCCAGCAGCGGCTCGGCGAGCCTCACCACCCGCTCCTCGTCGGTGTGCCCGATGACCAGGGCCCGTTCGCCGTCCTCCAGGATCTCCTTGAGGGTGACGATGTCCCCGGCCCGCTCGAACGCCATGGCCTCGACCACGTTGAGCGCCTCGTTGAGCATGACCTCCTGGCCGGGCCGGAGCTCCTCGGGATCGACGCCCGGGCTCACGTTGACCCGGAGTTTGCGGCCGCCGGTGAAGATGTCCACCGTGCCGTCGTCGTTCGCCTGCAGGAAGACGCCGAAGCCGGCCGGCGGCTGCGCGAGCCGGTCGACTTCCTCCTTGAGGGCCACGATCTGGTCGCGGGCCTCGCGGAGGGTGTTGGCGAGCCGCTCGTTCTGGGCGGACACCCCGGCCAGGTTGGTCTGGAGCTCGACGATCCGCTCTTCGAGAATCCTCGTGTGCCGCGGAGAGTCGGCGAGCTTGCGGCGCAGGACGGCGATCTCCTGCTCAAGGTAGGCAACCTGGCCGGCGGGGTCGTCTGAGCCCCGTCCGGGCCGGATGCCGCGGTTCATGTCGTCGTCGTGGGCTGCCACGGTCCTCACCTCCTCCAAGGGGAGCTGGACGCTTCCAGACCCTACCTGGGCCGGTGCAGGTTGAAACCCCTAGATCACAAACCCGGTCGGAGTGTGTCCGATCTTCACCCTTGCGCACGTCCTCACGACTGGGGAATACCCACCCATCAACATCGGAAAGCGAGCGGTTGTATCGTCGAGTCGGTCAACACCCGTCAGTGCTGGCTCCAATTGATTCACGTAAGCAGGAAACGGCAGGCGAGATGACCGTCCGGAACGAAGACCACGCGACCGTCAACGGGGACGCCACCGGCGGCGCCGGGGGCTCCGACGAGGCCTTGGAGGTCTGGATCGACCAGGACCTGTGCACCGGGGACGGCATCTGTGTGCAGTACGCCCCCGAGGTCTTCGAGCTCGACATCGACGGTCTGGCGTATGTGAAGAGCGCCGACGACGAGCTGCTGCAGGAGCCGGGCGCCACCACGCCCGTCCCGCTGCCGCTGCTGGCCGACGTCCGGGACTCGGCCAAGGAGTGCCCGGGCGACTGCATCCATGTGCGGCGCATCTCGGACAGGGTCGAGGTCTACGGTCCGGACGCCGGGTGACGGGTCAGGCGCGGCCGGTGACGGGCCGGGTGACCGGCTCGAACTTGCCGTCGCGCCACCGCCATTCGACCGGCCGGCGCAGGTCCGGGCAGCAGCGCGGTACGCTCCGCGCGGAGTAGCCGAGCAGAGTGGCCGAAACCGTGCCCTCCGAGACCCTGAGCCGGCTGACGTTCATCCGCCGGGCCGGGTCGACGAGGGTGGCGGCCACGCGCGGCGGGGAGCCGGTGCCCGCGCCGGCCGTCAGGACGTAGACGCCGTCGGGCGGGGTGCCCGCGCCGGCCCGGCAGTGGATGACGGCCACCGTCTCGGGCCGCTCGTCGCCGTCCAGGTCGGCGACGGCCGTGTCCCCCACCTCGGTGCCCACCGGGCCGCAGGCGAGCGGGTAGCGGGCGGCGGCCGGGTCGGGCGCGACGGCGAACGGGGCGGCGGGGCCGTCCCCGGCGGTGGCGTCGCCCGGGCCGAGGAGCACCGCGCCGACGAGCACGGCGGCCAGCGCCAGGGCGGTCAGCAGCCAGTGGACGGGCCTGGTGCGGGTGTGCGGGAGTCCGGCCGGGGGCTGCACGCGCGCTGCTCCTGTACGGGATGGGCTGCGGGGACACTGCGGGCAGCATCGTCGCACACCGGTCCGGCGGGCGGAACGGCGCACCCGGCCCAACGCGCGGAAGCCGCCACCGAGTTCGGTGACGGCTCCTCGAACGTACGAAGGCTTACGCCTCGGCGGTCTGCCCGCCGGGGCCCGTGTAATCCTCGCCGTAAGCACCCTTCGCCGGACGCCGGCGGCGCATCGGCGGCTCCACGCCGTCCGCGAGGCGGCGGGCGGTGAGCAGGAAGCCGGTGTGCCCGATCATGCGGTGGTCCGGGCGGACGGCCAGGCCCTCGACGTGCCAGGTGCGGACCATGGTCTCCCAGGCCGACGGCTCGGCGAAGCAGCCGATCTCGCGGATGGACTCGACGGTCCGGGCGAGCTGCGTGGTGGTCGCCACGTAGCAGCAGAGGATGCCGCCGGGGACGAGCGCCTTGCGGACGGCCTCCAGGCACTCCCAGGGAGCGAGCATGTCCAGGATGACGCGGTCGACGTCGGTGTCGGACAGGTTGTCCTGGAGGTCGCCGACGGTCAGCTGCCAGGCCGGGTGCGGACCGCCGAAGTAGCGCTCCACGTTCTTCGTGGCGATCTCGGCGAAGTCGGCGCGGCGCTCGTAGGAGTGCAGCATGCCCTGGTCGCCGATGGCACGGAGCAGGAAGCTGCTCAGCGAGCCGGAGCCGACGCCGGCCTCCACGACGCGGGCGCCGGGGAAGATGTCGGCCATGGCCAGGATCTGCCCCGCGTCCTTGGGGTAGACCACGGCGGCTCCGCGCGGCATGGACAGGACGTAGTCGGGGAGCAGGGGGCGCAGCGCGAGGTAGGCGACGTTTCCCGTGGTACGGACAACACTGCCCTCGGGAGCACCGATCAGCTCGTCGTGCGGGAAGGCACCCTTGTGGGTGTGGAACTGCTTCCCGGCTTCGAGCGTGAAGGTGTAGTGGCGTCCCTTGGGGTCGGTGAGCTGGACCTGGTCCCCGACCTGGAAGGGCCCGCGACGGCGGGCGGCACCGGTCGGTTCGGACATGTGACCAGCGTACCGGGCTCCGGACGGGACCGGGACCACGGGCCCCGGCGGCCCGTTCCGGGGCGGGGCCCTCAGGGCACGGGGGTGCGGGCCATGGCGGCGACGAACGCCCGCTCGACGTCGGCGGTGGAGAGCACCCCGTAGACCTCGCCGGTCTCCTCGACCACCAGGTACTCGGTGGCGGGGGTGAGCCGCAGGACCTCCAGCAGTTCCTCGCCGGAGAGCTCGGCGGAGATCCGCATGCCGTCCCGGATCTCCTGGGCGAGGGTGCCCACGGCGACCCAGGGGCGGCGGTGCACGGGGATGCCGACGATGGCGGACTCGCGGACCAGGGCGGTGGGGGCGCCCGCCGCGTCGACGACGACCAGGGCGCGGGCCCCCTCCTCGTTGGCCCGGCGCAGGGCCTCGGAGAGCGGGGTGGTGGGGGCGACGGGCACGGCGCGCCGGGTCAGGGTGCGGGCGCGCAGGCCGGGGAGGCGCTCGCGGAGGCGGGCCATGCGGAGGCTGTTCCCGGCGCCCGTCCAGATGATCGCGGCGAGGATGGCGGCGAGCAGCGCGTCGGTGAGGGAGTCGACGCTGCCGAAGTCGTCGGCGCGGTACGCCTGGGTGAGCAGCGGGAGGCCGACGAGGACGCTGACGGCGAGCGCGCGGCCGACCCAGGCGGCGGCGACGGTGCCGGCCATGGGACGGCCGGTGATCTTCCAGACGACGGCGCGGAGCATCCGTCCGCCGTCCAGGGGGAGGCCGGGCAGCAGGTTGAAGGCGGCCACCAGGAGGTTGGAGACCATGAGCCCGGCGAGCAGGACGCCGGGGACGGTGTCGGGCTCCACGGCCTGCATGCCGAGCCAGAAGACGCCGGCCAGGACGAGGGAGAGCAGCGGTCCGACGAAGGCGAGGACGAACTCGCGGCCGGGGGTCTCGCTCTCCTTCTCGATCTCGGAGACGCCGCCGAAGAACTGGAGCTGGATGCGGCGTACGGGGAGCCGGAAGCGGAGGGCGGCCACCGTGTGGGCCAGTTCGTGGACCAGGACGGAGGCGTAGAAGGCGACGGCGAAGAAGAGGGAGACCAGGTAGCGGGCCCGGCCGAGCTCGGGCAGGACGCGGTCGAGCTGGCCGCCGAAGACCCAGGTGATCAGGGCGGCGACCAGGAACCAGCTGGGGGCGACGTAGACGGGGACGCCGAACGGGCGGCCCATGAGGATGCCGCCGCCGCTCTCGCGCGGGCGTCGTGGCCCGCGGCCGGGCCCTTCGGGTTCCCCGGGCCGTCCGGCCTGGTGGTCGGCGCCCCCGCTGCCGGACCCGCCCTGCCCGCTGTTCTCCACGGTTTCCCCTCGTCGGTGCTGCTCCCGCACCCGCCCGGTGCGCGCGCCCTGCCACGATCATGCACGTGCGGGAGCTCTGCCGTCGATGGTATGCCGCGGAATGTCCGTGGGGGGCCGTAGGGTCTCTGCCATGGACACCGCTCTCGACGACACCGCGCGGGGCCCGGCCGCGGAGGCCGCCGGCCCGGCGGTCCCGCCGCCCACGCCCGCCCGGCAGGCCCCCGTCCCGGAGGTGCCGGCGCCCCGGGCCGCCGCCCGGCCGGCCTCGCTGTCGCCCTCGCGCGCGGCCGATTTCATGCGGTGCCCGCTGCTGTACCGGTTCCGGGTGATCGACCGGCTGCCGGAGAAGCCCAGCCCCGCGGCGACCCGCGGCACGGTGGTGCACGCCGTGCTCGAACGGCTCTTCGACGTGCCGGCGGCGGAGCGCACCCCGGACCGGGCCCGCGCCCTGCTGCCCGGCGAGTGGGAGAAGCTGCTGGCGGCCCGGCCGGAGCTGGCCGAGCTGTTCACCGGCGAGGACGGCGCGCACGAGCCGGAGCGGCTGGCGGGCTGGCTGGCCGAGGCCGAGCGGCTGGTCGAGCGGTGGTTCTCGCTGGAGGATCCGACGCGGCTGGAGCCGGCCGACCGCGAGCTGTTCGTGGAGACGACGCTGGACTCGGGCCTGGTGCTGCGCGGCATCGTCGACCGGGTGGACGTGGCGCCGACCGGCGAGGTGCGGATCGTCGACTACAAGACCGGCAAGGCGCCGGCCCCGCGGTTCCGGGACGAGGCCCTGTTCCAGATGACGTTCTACGCGCTGGTGATCCGGCGGCTGCGCGGGGTGATGCCGCGCCGGCTCCAGCTGGTCTACCTGGGCAGCGGGGACGTGCTGACGTACGACCCGACGGAGGCGGAGCTGTCGGCCGTCGAGCGAAAGCTGCGCGCGCTGTGGGAGGCCATCGCGCTGGCCACGGAGACGGGCGACTGGCGGCCCCGGCCGACGAAGCTGTGCGGCTGGTGCGATCACCAGGCGCTCTGCCCGGAGTTCGGGGGCACTCCCCCGCCGTATCCGCTGCCGCTGCCCGGATCGCGTTCTTCCGCTTCCGGTCCGGGCCCCGCCGCCGACGGGCCGGACGGCCTGGTGGCCCCCGCCGGGGGCGCTCAGGGCAGAATGGACCCGGTCTAACGAAGGAGTTCCTGTGGCGATCCGTGTCCTGCTCGTCGACGACCAGCCCCTGCTGCGCACGGGCTTCCGCATGATCCTGGAGGCCGAGCAGGACGTCGCGGTCGTCGGGGAGGCCGGCGACGGCCTGCAGGCGCTGGACCAGGTCAGGGCCCTCCAGCCGGACGTGGTGCTGATGGACATCCGGATGCCCCGGATGGACGGGGTCGAGGCGACCCGGCAGATCACCGGCCCGGAGCGGAACGGCCCGGCGAAGGTGCTGGTGCTCACCACGTTCGACCTCGACGAGTACGTGGTGGAGGCGCTGCGCGCGGGGGCCAGCGGGTTCCTGCTGAAGGACGCCCCGGCCCACGAGCTGGTCCAGGCGATCCGGGTGGTCGCGGGCGGCGAGGCGATGCTGGCGCCGAGCATCACGCGCCGGCTGCTCGACAAGTACGCGGGCCATCTGCCGTCGGGCGAGGAGCCGCTGCCGGACGCCCTGGGCACGCTGACCGACCGTGAGGTGGAGGTGCTCAAGCTGGTGGCCCGCGGCCTGTCGAACGCGGAGATCGCGGCGGATCTGTTCGTCAGCGAGACCACGGTCAAGACGCACGTGGGCCATGTCCTCACCAAGCTCGGGCTGCGCGACCGGGTGCAGGCGGCGGTCTACGCCTACGAGAGCGGACTGGTGCGGCCGGGCGCGCAGTAGGGCGCGCGAGACGCGAAAGGGCCCGCCGGTCTCTCCCGGCGGGCCCTTCGTGTCTCGTGTGCCGCGCGCGCCTTATGCGGCGTCAGGCCTTGTCTGCCTTGCCGATCTCCCAGAAACGGAAGACGGTGGAGGCGTCCAGGGTCCACTGGAGGCCGGTGATCCGCTCGTTGGCGACGGCGTACTGCTTGCCCTGCCAGAGCGGGAGCACCGGCACGTCCTGGGCGACGGTGGACTGGAGCTTGGCGAAGTCGCCGACGGTCGCGGTCCGGCTGCCCTGGGCGGCGGTCGCCGGGAGGATCCGGTCGGATATCTCCTTGGACTCGTAGTGGTTGGCGAGCTCGTTGTCGTCGCCGAAGAAGGGCGCGGTGAAGTTGTCCGGGTCCGGGTAGTCGGGCACCCAGCCCTTGACGTAGACGCCGTACTTGCCGGCCTCGATGCCCTTCTCGTACTCGGGGAAGGGCGCCGTGCGCACGTCGGCCTCGAACAGGCCGCTGGCGTTGAGCTGCTTGGCGATGGCGTTGAGCTCCGGCACGGTGCCCGGGCCGTAACGGATCGGCGTGCCCCAGAGGGTCAGCTTCACCTTGCCCTTGATACCGGCGGAGGTCAGCGCCTCCTTGGCCTTGTCCGGCTGGGGACGGTCGCCGTAGAGGTCGAAGAACGGCGTCCGGTGGCCGGTGATGCCGCTCGGGACGACGGAGAACAGCGGCTCGGCGGTGCGCTTGTAGACGTCGCGGACGAGCGCGCTGCGGTCGACGAGGTAGGCGACGGCGCGCCGGACGGCGAGCTTGCCCACCACCGGGTCCTTGGTGTTGAACACCAGGTGCTGGACCTCGGCGCTGCTGCCCTGGACGACCTTGAGGCCCTTGCCGCCGGAGCCGGCGGCCTCCAGCGAGGAGATGTCCTCGGTGGCCAGG
This sequence comes from Streptomyces sp. URMC 126, assembly GCF_051386555.1. Lineage (NCBI taxonomy): Bacteria > Bacillati > Actinomycetota > Actinomycetes > Kitasatosporales > Streptomycetaceae > Streptomyces > Streptomyces sp. URMC 126. The sequence goes on along the minus strand of NZ_JBPQTX010000079.1, from coordinate 8,511 downwards.
CCACGGTAGGCGAGGTCGACGTCGCCCTTCTGCAGGGCGGTCTTCAGGGCGTCCTGCCCGCCGTGGAACAGCTTGAGGGTCATGCCCTTGTTCTGGACGGTCGCGGGACCCTTGTAGGCGGCGTTGACCTTGAAGACCGCCTCGTCCTTGCCGTACGAGTCCAGGGTGTAGACGCCCGAGCCGACGGCCTTGCCGTCGGTGCGGAGCTTGTCCGCCGGGTACTCCTGGTGGTCCACGATGGAGCCGGCGCCCGAGGCGATCTTCAGGGGGAAGGTCGCGTCCGGCCGCTTCAGCCGGAAGACGACGGTCTTCTTGTCCGGCGTCTTGATGTCCTTGATCGTGGACAGCATGGCCGCCGCAGGACCGGACTTGTCGTTGATCCTCAGCGTGCGCCGGAAGGAGAAGGCGACGTCCTCGGAGGTGAGGTCGTGACCGTTGCTGAACTTCAGGCCGCTGTTGAGCGTGCACTCGTAGACGGTGCTGGTCTGGTCCTTGAAGCCGCACTTCCGGGCGGCCTCGGGCTGCGGCACGTTGCTGCCCTTGGGGAAGCTCAGCAGCGACTGGAAGACGTTGTTGAACAGGATCCAGGAACCGGGGTCGTAACCCGCGGCCGGGTCCACGGCCACGATCTCGTCGGACATCCCCATGACCACCGACTCACCGGTGCCCGCCGCCTTGCCGTCCTCCGAACCGCACCCGCTGAGCAGGGCGGCGGCGAGCCCCGCGCCGAGCGGGGCGGCAAGCCACTGGTCACGTTTCCTCACGTGCACGTTCCTCACAGTTTCCAAGTGAAGGGGGCGGGCCGGGCCCGCCCCTCAAAGGTCGTTCTGTGGAGCTTGTTGTACAGGTGGAGCGTTGTATTGCAAAAGGGGTGTTCTCTTACGACCGGGTGACCTGGCCGTGTTGTGCGTCACTTACCGCGCACAAGCTCCCAGGGCTGGAGCTCGGTGGCCGCGTTGAGCGCCCACTCGGCACCGGTGACGCCGTCCCGGACCGCCACGTACTGCTTGCCCTGCCACAGCGGCAGCACGGGCACCTCGTCCGCGACGATGTCCTGAGCCTGCTGGAAGAGCTTGGCCGCCGACTCGCGCTGAGCGGCCTGCCGGGTCCGCGGGATCAGGTCGTTGATCTTCGCGTTCTGGTAGCGGGACCGGAGGAAGTTGTCCTTGCCGAAGAACGGGGCGATGAAGTTGTCCGGGTCCGGAAAGTCGGGGAACCAGCCCATGCCGTACACCGCGTACTGGCCCTTGGCCGCGTTGGGACGGAACTCCGACCACTTGACGTCCTGGAGCTTCACGTCGAACAGGCCGCTGCCGTTCAGCTGCTTCTGGAACGTCTTGAACGCCCGCGCGGTGGCCTCGCCGTAGTGGTCGGAGGAGTAGGCGAGGGTGAACCGCACCGGGGTGCTGATGTTGCCGCTCTTCAGCAGGGCGCGGGCCTTGTCGACGCTCGGGCCGCCGTACTCGTTGGAGAAGGAGTTCTGGTGGCCCGGGATGCCGCTGGGCACCAGCGAGTACAGGGCGTCGCTGGTGCGGTCGTAGCCGTCGCGGGCCAGCGCCTGACGGTCCACCAGCTGCGCCATGGCCTGCCGGACGGCCTTGGGCTTCACGGCCGGGTCGTCGGTGTTGAACGCCAGGTAGCCGATCTCCGCGCCCGCCGACTCCAGCAGCCGGACCTGCTGACCGGTGGCGTTGCGCAGCCGGCCGATCTGCTCGGGCGACAGGGTGCGGTTCGCCAGGTCGACGTCACCGCCCTTGAGGGCGTTCTCCATCGTCTTGGCGTCGTCGTAGAAGCGCATCTCGACCTTGTCGTTCTGCACATTGACCGAACCCTGGTAGTCCGGGTTCTTGGAGAGCACGATCTTGACCGCGCGGCCGTCCTTCTCCTCGGTGTCCAGGGTGTACGGACCCGAGCCGACGACCTTGAAGCCGTCCTCCATGAGCTTGTTCTTGGGGTACACCCGGCTGTCGACGATGGCCGCGGCCGGGGTGGCGAGCTTCTGCGGGAACGTCGCGTCGGGCGCCTTCAGCTGGAAGACGATCTCGCGGTCGTTCGGGGTCTCCACCCGGTCGATGTTGCTCAGCAGCGAGACGGGACCGTTTTCGAAGTTGATCGCACGGGCCCGGTCGATGGAGAACTTGACGTCCTTGACGGTCATCTCGTGACCGTTGGAGAAGGTGAGCCCGCTGCGCAAGGTGCACCGGAACTGCTCGTTGCGGCGGTCGCTGAACCCGCACTTGGAGGCGGCGTCGGCCACCGGGGTCGAGCCGGAGCGGGGCAGCCGGAGCAGCGTCTGGAAGGCGCTGTGCAGAACGTTCCAGGCGCCGATGTCGTACGCGGCGGCGGGGTCGAAGGGGGCCGGGGCGTCGGTGGTCCGCTCGAACCGGTCGGTGGTGCCGACGACGATGGCGCCCTTGCCGTTGCCCGCTCCGTCGCCCCCGCCGCAGGCGACGAGGACGGGGGCCAGCAGGCCCACCACGGTCGGCAGCGCCAACGTCTTGCGGTTCATTGTCCGGTGTTCTCCCTGTGGTGCGAACGGCGCCCGGGACCCCTACGGATGCGTTACCGCACGGGCCCCACGGGGTGCCGTGAAGTACTCGCCAAGAGATTAGTGGCGGCGCCGGAGGGACCGGAACGCGGTCTGCCTGATGCGATATCACGCGGCGATAACGGCGCCGGGTTGCCCGATATCCGGACACCGGAACGATTCGCACACCAGTGAACCAATCGGGACACAAGGGTGCGCTTACATCGTCGACAAAGCGTCAGAACGGGCCTGCGGTGGCGCGGCGATAACCCTGGCGCGGTGACGAAGGTCACTCGAAAAATGACCTCGCAGCTCTTGGCTTTTGCCGTCGTATTGATCACGGAAAACGACGGGACCGGCGCGCAGAGTTTCTTGAGCATTCCACCGTCAACGCTCGGTGTACACGCCAAACACTTTTGGTGACCAGCGGTTTCAGGCGCGGACCAGACCCCGCAGAAAACGGAGATCGACTTCTTCGAGGGACCGGACGACCGTCCGGCCCGGCGCGGGCGGGATCGCTCCCACCGAGGGCACCGCCACCACCCGGCAGCCGGCCGCCTCGGCCGCCGTCACGCCCGTCATGGTGTCCTCGACCACCGCGCAGCGCTCCGGGGCGACCCCGAGTCTCGCGGCGGCCAGCAGGTACGGGTCCGGGTGCGGCTTGGTGCGCTCCATCTCGTCCCCCGCGACGGTCAGGGTGAAGTGCTCGGGGCCGAGGGTGCGCAGGACCCGGTCGATGATGTGCCGGTGCGACGCCGAGACCAGCGCGGTCGGCACCTCGTGCGCCGCGAGCTCGGTGAGCAGGCGCTTGGCGCCGGGCATCAGGGGGACGCCGGAGCCGATCATCTCGGCGAAGCGGGTGTTGAGCAGGGCGGTCAGCTCGGCGAGGGCGATCTTCGCGCCCGTCGCCTTGATCAGGAACGCGGCACTGCGGGTCATCGGGCCGCCGACGACGATCTCGCGGTACTCCTCCAGGAGCTGGTGGCCCAGCTCGGCGAAGACCGCGACCTCCACCTCCCACCAGAAGCCTTCGGTATCGACCAGGGTGCCGTCCATGTCGAGCAGGACGGCTCCCAGGGCGTCGCCGCCGCCGGCGGCGGGCCTGGTCGCGACCGTGGGAATGCCGCTGGTCATTCGCGCACCTCCTGAGGGACGAGAAGGCCGGCCCGCTCTGCCCTCGCGGGCGGCGGACCGGCCTTCTGCTACCGGACGACAAGTCTACGGCGGGGGGTGCGGATGCGCTCCCTGGTTTTTGGGTGCCCCGGTCCCGCCCTTTCGCCGTTTCCCGGGGGCAAGCCCCCCGGCCCCCCTGAAACCGCGCTCCGCGCGGTTGTCCTCAAACGCCGGACGGGCTGACGGACCCGCTCACCGCGCGTTGAAGTACTTCGCCTCCGGATGGTGGATCACGATCGCGTCCGTCGACTGCTCCGGATGCAGCTGGAACTCCTCCGACAGCCGCACCCCGATCCGCTCCGGCTCCAGCAACTGCGCGATCTTCGCCCGGTCCTCCAGGTCGGGGCACGCCCCGTACCCCAGCGAGAAGCGGGCGCCCCGGTACTTCAGCGCGAACATGTCCTCGACGTCGGACGGGTCCTCGCCGCCGAAGCCCAGCTCGGCCCGCACACGCGCGTGCCAGTACTCGGCGAGCGCCTCCGCCAGTTGCACGGACAGGCCGTGCAGCTCCAGGTAGTCGCGGTACGCGTCGGAGGCGAAGAGCTCGGCGGTGGCCTCGCCGATGCGGGAGCCGACCGTCACGACCTGGAGGCCGACGACGTCCCGCTCACCCGACTCCTCGGGGCGGAAGAAGTCGGCGAGGCAGAGCCGGCGGCCGCGGCGCTGGCGGGGGAAGGTGAAGCGGGTGCGCTCGGTGCCGTCCTCGTGGAGGAGGATCAGATCGTCGCCCTTGGAGTAGCAGGGGAAGTAGCCGTAGACGACGGCCGCCTCCAGCAGGCCCTCGGTGTGCAGCTTGTCGAGCCAGCCGCGCAGCCGCGGCCGGCCCTCGGTCTCCACGAGCTCCTCGTAGGTCGGGCCGCCGGTACGGGCCTGCTTCAGCCCCCACTGGCCCTTGAAGAGGGCGCCCTCGTCGAGCCAGGACGCGTAGTCCTTCAGCGGGATGCCCTTGACGACGCGCGTGCCCCAGAAGGGCGGCGCGGGCACGGGGTTGTCGGTGGCGACGTCCGAGCGGACCGCGCCCTTGGGCTCCTCCTCGACGACCACCGGGGTGTCCCGCTTGGGCACCCGCCGCTGCTTGAGCTCGGGCAGCGTGGCCCCGGGGACGCCGCGCTTGACGGCGATGAGGGCGTCCATCAGCCGCAGTCCCTCGAAGGCGTCGCGGGCGTACCGGACCTCGCCCTCGTAGATCTCGTGCAGGTCCTGTTCGACGTAGGCGCGGGTGAGCGCGGCGCCGCCGAGGATGACCGGGTAGGTGGCGGCCAGCTTGCGCTGGTTCAGCTCCTCCAGGTTCTCCTTCATGATCACGGTGGACTTGACCAGCAGGCCGGACATGCCGATGACGTCCGCGCGGTGCTCCTCCGCCGCCTCCAGGATGGCCGAGACGGGCTGCTTGATGCCGAGGTTGACGACGTTGTAGCCGTTGTTGGAGAGGATGATGTCGACGAGGTTCTTGCCGATGTCGTGGACGTCGCCGCGCACGGTGGCGAGGACGATCGTGCCCTTGCCCTCGGCGTCGCTCTTCTCCATGTGCGGTTCGAGGTAGGCGACGGCGGTCTTCATCACCTCGGCCGACTGGAGGACGAACGGCAGCTGCATCCGGCCGGAGCCGAACAGCTCGCCGACGACCTTCATGCCCTCCAGCAGGGTGTCGTTGACGATGTCCAGGGCCGGGCGCTCGGTCAGCGCCTCGTCGAGGTCGGCCTCCAGGCCGTTCTTCTCGCCGTCGATGATGCGGCGGCGCAGCCGCTCCTCCAGCGGCAGGGCGAGCAGTTCCTCGGCCTTGCCGGCCTTCATGGACTTGGTGTCGACGCCCTCGAAGAGCTCCAGGAAGCGCTGGAGCGGGTCGTAGCCGTCGGCGCGCCGGTCGTAGACGAGGTCGAGGGCGACCTTGACGTGCTCCTCCTCCAGCCGGGCGATCGGCAGGATCTTGGAAGCGTGGACGATGGCCGAGTCCAGGCCGGCCTTGACGCACTCGTCGAGGAAGACGGAGTTCAGGACGATGCGGGCGGCCGGGTTGAGGCCGAAGGAGATGTTGGACAGGCCGAGGGTGGTCTGGACGTCCGGGTGGCGGCGCTTGAGCTCGCGGATCGCCTCGATGGTGTGGACGCCGTCCTTGCGGGACTCCTCCTGGCCCGTGCAGATGGTGAAGGTGAGGCAGTCGATGAGGATGTCGCACTCGCGGATGCCCCAGTTGCCGGTGAGGTCGGCGATGAGCCGTTCGGCGATGGCGACCTTGTCCTCGACGGTGCGGGCCTGCCCCTTCTCGTCGATGGTCAGGGCCATCAGGGCCGCGCCGTGCTCCCGGGCCAGGGCCGCGACCCGGGCGAACCGCGAGTCGGGCCCGTCGCCGTCCTCGTAGTTGACGGAGTTGATGACGGCCCGGCCGCCGAGCTTCTCCAGACCGGCCCGGATGACGTCGACCTCGGTGGAGTCGAGCACGATGGGCAGCGTGGAGGCGGTGGCGAAGCGGCCGGCCAGCTCCTCCATGTCCGCCACGCCGTCCCGGCCGACGTAGTCCACGCAGAGGTCGAGCATGTGGGCGCCCTCGCGGATCTGCTCGCGGGCCATCTCCACACAGTCGTCCCAGCGGCCGTCCAGCATGGCCGTGCGGAACTTCTTCGAGCCGTTGGCGTTCGTCCGCTCGCCGATGGCGAGGTACGAGGTGTCCTGGCGGAACGGGACGGTCTGGTAGAGGGAGGCGGCGCCCGGCTCGGGGTGCGGCGTGCGCTCGGCCGGGGTCAGGCCGCGGACGCGCTCGACGACCTGCCGCAGGTGCTCGGGCGTGGTGCCGCAGCAGCCGCCGACCAGCGACAGTCCGTACTCCCGGACGAAGGTCTCCTGTGCGTCCGCCAGTTCGGCCGGGGAGAGCGGGTAGTGGGCGCCGTCCTTGCCGAGCACCGGCAGGCCCGCGTTGGGCATGCAGGAGAGGGCGATGCGCGCGTGCCGGGCGAGGTAGCGCAGGTGCTCGCTCATCTCGGCGGGGCCGGTGGCGCAGTTGAGGCCGATCATGTCGATGCCCAGCGGCTCCAGCGCGGTGAGGGCCGCGCCGATCTCCGAGCCGAGGAGCATGGTGCCGGTGGTCTCCACGGTCACCGAGACGATCAGCGGCAGGTCGGCGCCGGTGGCCTCCAGGGCGCGGCGGGCGCCGAGGACGGAGGCCTTGGTCTGGAGCAGGTCCTGGGTGGTCTCGACGAGCAGCGCGTCGGCGCCGCCGGAGATCAGCCCCTCGGCGTTGGCCTGGTAGGCGTCGCGGAGGACGGTGTAGGGGGCGTGGCCCAGGGTGGGGAGCTTGGTGCCGGGGCCGATCGAGCCCAGCACCCAGCGGGGGCGGCCGTCGGCGGCGAAGTCGTCGGCGGTCTGGCGGGCGACCCGGGCGCCGGCTTCGGACAGTTCGAAGACGCGGTCGGAGATGTCGTACTCGCCGAGGGCGGCGTGGTTGGCGCCGAAGGTGTTGGTCTCGACGCAGTCGACGCCGACGGCGAAGTAGGCCTCGTGGACGGAGCGGACGATGTCGGGCCGGGTGACGTTGAGGATCTCGTTGCAGCCCTCCAGCTGCTGGAAGTCCTCCATCGTGGGGTCCTGTGCCTGGAGCATGGTTCCCATGGCCCCGTCGGCGACCACGACCCGGGTGGCGAGTGCCTCCCGGAGCAGGTCGGATCGGGATGAACGGACGGTCGATGGCTGCAGGGCCATGGAGGTGCTCCCGTGGTTGCGACGGCTGTCGGCTTTACGCCTTCCCGGAGAAGGCGCACGCGGCAAGCGTAGCCGCAGTGCCCGCCGAAAGCAGGGGGCGTCCCAGGGCGCGGACACCGGGCGCGGAGGGCGGCTACGGCGTCCGGAGGACCGTCGGGTACGCGTACGGGCGGGGGCTCAGCGATCATGATCACGCCACGTCGGCTATCCCGCGGTCGGCATCGGCCGATAGTGTTCAGCAATGCCGAACGGCATTTTGGAGGAGGTTGCTCGATGGCACGGACCATCCAGTCGCTCGAACGGGCGGCGGCGATGCTGCGGCTGCTCGCGGGCGGCGAGCGGAGGCTGGGACTGTCCGACGTGGCCTCCGCGCTGGGGCTCGCCAAGGGCACCGCGCACGGCATCCTGCGGACGCTCCAGCAGGAGGGCTTCGTCGAGCAGGACCCGGCCTCCGGGCGCTACCAGCTCGGCGCCGAGCTCCTCCGGCTGGGCAACAGCTACCTGGACGTCCACGAGCTGCGCGCCCGCGCCCTGGTCTGGGCCGACGATCTGGCCCGCGCCAGCGGCGAGAGCGTCTACCTCGGCGTCCTCCACCAGCAGGGCGTCCTGATCATCCACCACGTCTTCCGGCCGGACGACAGCCGCCAAGTGCTGGAGGTCGGCGCGATGCACCCGCTGCACAGCACGGCCCTCGGCAAGGTGCTGTGCGCCTACGACCCGGTGGCCCACAGCCAGCTGACCGAGACCGGCCCCGAGGCGTTCACCGACCGCACGGTGACCGACCTCGACGGCCTGGAGGGGATGCTGGACCTCACCCGCGCCCGGGGCTGGGCCGCGGACGTGGAGGAGACCTGGGCGGGCGTCGCGTCCGTCGCCGCCCCCATCCACGACCGCCGCCGGATGCCCGTCGGCGCGGTCGGCGTCACGGGCGCCGTCGAGCGCGTCTGCGAGAACGGCGAGCTGCGCCCGCAGCTCGTGGCGGCGGTACGGGACTGCGCCCGCGCGGTCTCCCGCGACCTCGGCGCCGGCCGGTTCTGATCCGCCGGGCGCGCGGCGCCGCCCGGCCCGGGTCCCGGGCCACCGCGGCCCTCCGCCCCCCATCACGGCGCTCACCCACC